>JASBVX010000119.1 GCA_029960865.1 Bacillota bacterium
CCACGTGATCGATAGCCTTCACATAGACGGCTTTCAGTTCCTTGTGCCGCATGGCAAACGCTTCTTCGACCATCAATCGTACCCTGGCTTCGGCTTCTTCCTGGGTGCAGCGCCCCGAGAACTCCATGATAACCCCGTGATCGTTTTCGGAGAAACCTACCCCTATGGCCGCCGCAATCCGCTCCCCGGGCTCATCGGACATCAGGTAGCCGTAAGCAGTAGGTGCCAACGACCCTGCCGGCACGTCGAAACCTTCCTTGAGCCGGCATCCGGGCGGGAGAATGCTGCTGACTCGGATCAGGTTGAGGTTGCCGATACCGGCTTCCAGAAGGGCGCAATCAAACGCATTCAAGAGGGTGGATCCCTCACCTTTGCCGACTGCCAGTTTCACAATGTCAGGTCTGGTCACGTACATCCTCTCTCCGGCCTCCCCCAAGTTGATGGCACACCGCTACATTATACGGCAAGGGGGCAAAATAGCCCCTGGGAGGGTTTATCCACGGAGTCCCGCAAGGCCCGCCGCAGCCGTTTCCGGCAAAGATCCTGGAGTTTTGCCTTCCTGCAGGTCGCCGGCTGGACCGCGATTCTCCTTTTGCTCCTGGCGTCGGGCATCGCCGTGGCCGCCTCCCGGACACCCCTGCCGCCCCTTCAGCTTCCGGAAGCCAGCCGCCTCTACGATCGCCACGGCAGGCTTATCGGCAGCTGGTTCGAAGAAAACCGCACTCCGGTCAGTTCCAGCCAGATCCCACCCCTTTTAAAAGCCGCCGTCATAGTCATGGAAGACGAGCGGTTCTATGAACATCATGGAGTCGATCCCTATGGAATCGCCCGCGCTCTTTACCGCAACATCAGGGCGAGAAAGGTGGTGGAAGGCGGCAGCACCATTACGGCACAGCTGGTGAAAAACCTTTACCTCTCCCCCGAAAAGACCCTGACCCGCAAGGCCAAAGAGCTCCTCCTAACGTTGAAGCTGGAACAGCAGTACAGCAAGGATCAGATCCTCACCATGTACCTCAACACCATCTATTTTGGCGATTCCGCCTACGGCGTGGAAACCGCCTCCGAATATTATTTCGGCAAGAGCGTTTCCGAGCTGGACTTGGGGGAAATCGCTCTCCTGGCCGGGATGCCCCGTTCCCCGGCTGCCTATTCCCCCCGCGCCCATCCTGAGGCAGCCAAAGCCCGGCGGGACCTGGTCCTGGAGCGCATGGCCCAAAAAGGCCTCATCACACCCCAAGAGCGGGATCGGGCCAAGGCCCAGCCGGTGCAGGTGGCCCGCCTGGCCCAGCCTCTTCCCCGCTCAGGATACCTTATGGACTACGTGCGCTCGGAAATCGCCACCCGCTACCCCGACATCGCGGCCCAGCTCTCGCGGGGCGGCTACCGCATTTTCACCACCATCGACCTGGACGTGCAGTCGGCAGCTGCTGCGGCTCTGGAAAACCTCCCCGTGGCCGGAGAGACGGCCGCTGGAATTCCCCAGCCCCAGGGAGCCATCCTCGCGGTGGATCCCAGGAGCGGTGAGATCCTGGCCTACGTGGGCGGCCGGAACTATCAGGAAAGCCCTTTCGACCGCGTCCGGGACGCCCAGCGCCAGCCGGGGTCGGCCTTCAAACCCTTCGTGTACGTTACCGCCTTGGCCCAGCGGTTCCCCATGACCGCCACCCAAATCGACGAGCCTGTGAGCTTTCCCGGCAAAACCCCCGAGGCACCCCCTTTCAGTCCCCTGAACTTCGATAAGACCTTCTCTTATCAACCGGTAGACATGACCACCGCTCTGGCCCGCTCTTTGAACGTGGTGACAGCTCGCTGGATGGCAGTGGTGGGACCCGATGCCGTGGCTCGCACCGCTAACCTGATGGGGATCGAAAGCCCGCTGGAACGAAGCATCCCCTTGGGCTTGGGGGCATCGGCCGTCAATTTGCGGGAACTGGTGCGGGCTTACACCCCTCTGGCCAACCTGGGCTGGCGGGCGGAAGTGTTCGCCGTGCGCCGGGTGGAAGACACCAAGGGGCGAGTCCTGGTCCCGGAAGGAACGTTCGGGCCCAGGGCTACCCGGGTGCTGGAACCGGGGGTGGCTTACATCGCCACCGCCATGCTAAAAAGCGTCTTTTACCCAGGATGGACCGGCCAGGGGCTGGGCTTAGGCGTCCCTGTGGCCGGCAAGACGGGCACCACCGACGAAGATGCCTGGTTCCTGGGCTACACCCCCACCCTTCTGGCGGGGGTGTGGGTGGGCTGGGATGATTACCGGCCCCTCCAGGGCCAGGGAGCCACCCTGGCGGGTCCCATCTGGCGCCGGGTGATGCTGGCGGGGCTGGAAGCCCAGGGCTATCCTCCTGAGGACTGGTCCATGCCCAGCGATGTGGTGGCGGTGGGAGATGCGTACTACCTCAAGGGAACGGAGCCGGAGATGGGTCCCTGGAACTGGGCCCCCGGTGGGGAACCGCCACCCATGCCGGTACCCGCAGGGAGCGGCGATATCAGGGGCGACGGGGTTGCTCCTTCCTCTCCGCCTCCCCCTCCCGAAGAAAGGAGCTCTCCTTAAGGAGTGACACAACGGACGCTGCCGGCGTCTTCCACAAGGCCGCTGTAGGCGTTGACGTAGTAGATGTGGCCGGCACCCGTTTTCACTTGCCACACGGGAGGAACCTGAAACCGTTCCACCGGGCAGTAGATATCGGCAAAGTAGCCCAGGGTCACGGAGCGAATCTCTTCGTCGGCGGAGAGGTGGGGAGACAGGCGTAAGATGGCCTCCCACCACTTCAGGATGGGCTGGGGTTTGGCGGTGAAACCCTCGGGAAGGAGAAGCATCAGGGAAAGGTTCTCCACTCCTCCGGGGCCCACGGTGACCTTGGCGGGGCCGCTCACGGGGCGCCCCTTTTCGCTGAGATCTACCCCCACCGACCCCCAAAGGGGATAGCTTTCATAGCGCTGCTGGAAATAGACCGACCAGCGGCACGGGCCTTCCGCCACCACCTCGTCTACCGAGAGCTGGTTCACCAAGGAAGGGAGTCGGGAGGCCAGGAAGGCTTCGGCGATACCTTGGCTGTCCAGGGGACAGCTCCCCCCATTGCCTTCCTGACGGTACCATAAAAAACCGGGATCGATGACCACCAGTTGCCCTCCCGGCCAGCGAAAGATGCGGGTGCCGGGCGCCCCCTGGAAGGATTCCGCCTCCGGGGGCACAAGGGCTGAAACATCGAGTTGGCCGTAAGAGAGGGTCAAGAGAGCCATGGCGGCCGGCGCCTTGGCCGGAGGGTTGCCGGTAAAGGAAATCCCCGCCTTGAGCAGCTGCTCTTCCCCGCTGGGCTCGCCGCCGGTTCCCCCCGGCTCGCTTCCCTGCCCCCACCAGGTGCCCAGGAGGGGAGCAGCCAGGAAGAGATCGAGGATGAGGAAGGCGGCGATGAGGTAGGTCTTGAGGCGGCTGTCGTCCATCAGGGGCCCTCCTCGGGGTTAGGCACCACGGTTCCTGTCCACGCTTCGGCCCAGAGGGCGGGGCCCCCAGCGCCGACGAAGAGCCAGTAAGGCACCAAGACCTGGGGCTGGGGCGGATCGCCCGGAGGGCGCAGAACCAGAAGGATGGCCTCCACGGGGAAGGGCTCCCCACCTTCCTCCGACCATGTGTGGAGGATGCTTACCGGGTCTTTCACCTTCAGTCCTTTCTGACCGGGGAGAAGGGGCAGGGGGCGAAAGAGGCGGCGCCCATACTCTTTCACCCCCTGGTCATCCAGGGTAATCCCGAGGGCGGGGCGAGGATCCACAGCCGGCAGGAACCCTACCCTCTCCCCCCATTCCACGTGAAACCGCCCTCCTTCTTGCTGGAACTTCCAAAGAAGGAGGGGTTCCTCCGGCCAGCCCCCATGGCCGCCCACGAAGCGGTCCACCCGGCTTATGGCCTGGGCCAGGCAGAGATCGGAGGGAAAGGAGATGCGCACCGCTTCGTACTGGAGGTTCTGGTCGAGCCGCAGGGTGGCTTCCCGATCGGTGAAGAGCACCTGGTCCGGCCCCAGATCGATCCTTCTCACCACAGCCATGTCGGGAAAGAAAGCTTCCGCCACCGAGCGGGCCGAAGGGAACTCCTCCCGGCGCAAAGGAATGGCGGCCACCTCGGGGAGGGTGGCAGGGAGGGCCAAGGGACCGGTTTCAGGCCAACCCAAGGGAAGGGCGGCCTCCCGCAGCACCTCTCCGGGCTGCTGGGAAAGCCATGCCATCAGGTTCTCCGGTTCGCCGGGGAAACCCTCCAGCACCACCTCCCGCCCTTTGTCCCCCTGCCACAGGCCCAGGACCCACACTCCGCCCTCCCGGCGCAGGGACACCCGGGAAAACAGGATATCCTCTCCCTCCCGGCAGCCGGTTTCTCCCGGTTCCCACAGAACTGCCGCCAGGGACACGGGGGTTAGCCACATGACATCCAGGCTGCTCCTCGTTCCTTCCTCCCGCGAACGGGGCGCCGCTTCCCGCCAGGCCTGGACCGGAACCGCCGCCAGGACCCGACGAAAAAAGGTGCGGATCTCCGGGAAAACCCCCGCATCGTCAGCCGTCCAGCGCTTGTCAGCTTCCCAGTCAGTGGCGGCGTACGGGGAAAAGAGATCGGGCGGGATCTGAAGGGTAGATCCCTGGAAAAGGATGGGCGTTCCTGATAGGGACGCAGGGCTCACCCTGGCTTCCGGCCAAAAGAGGCGCCAAGAAAGATAGAAACTGAGGATCACCAGGCCCACCAGAAAGCCCGCCTTCAAGGTTTCCTTCACGGTTCTTCCGTCTCCTCGGCATAGCCCTCCCCCATGCGAGGAAGGGTGAACGTCACGGAGGTCCCTTTCCCCACTTGGCTTTCGATAGCTATGTCCCCTCCGTGGCGGAGGATGATCTCCCGGGTGATGTAGAGACCCAGGCCGGTCCCCCCGAATTCCCGGGAGCGGCCCTTGTCCACCCGGTAAAACCGCTCGAAGATCCGGGGGAGATCCTGCTCGGGAATCCCGATCCCCGTATCGCGGATGGTTACCGCTACCCCGGTCCGCCGGGCCTCTATCCTGATCGCCACCCTCCCACCGGGCGGCGTAAAGTCGAGAGCGTTGGTGAGGAGATTGGTCAGGACTTGCTCCATCTGTACCCGGTGGGCCAGGACTGCCGGCACCGGGCCAGGGACTTCCATGCTAATCTCAATGCCTTTGTCGGCAGCCCGGCCGGCCAGTTTTTCCACCATCTCCTCGGCCACTTTTTCCAGGGGCAGGGGTTCCCTTTCCTCCAGATTTTCCCCGTGCTCCAGCCGGGAAATCTGCAAAAGGTCATTGACGATCTTGGTCATGCGGTCCACTTCCCCTTCGATGACCGCCAAAAAGCGGGCGGCCAGGGCGGGATCCTCCAGTGCTCCCT
>JASBVX010000120.1 GCA_029960865.1 Bacillota bacterium
CCTTCTCTTGAAGGGGCCGCAGGTGCCGGAGTTCCCGTTCGTTGTAGTTGAGCCACTGCTTTAAAGCTTGAAACAAGGGACTCGCCCCCTATGGTTACTCCAACAGTTTACCACGGGGCGAGAACCGGGAAAACCGCCCGTCAGGCCCTCCGGGGACCGAAGATGGCCGTGCCGATGCGCAGGATGGTGGCTCCTTCCGCCACCGCCAGCTTCCAATCCCCCGACATGCCCATGGAAAGATGGACGAGGGAGAGCTCCGGAAAGCGGCCCTGCAGCCGATCTCGCAGTTCTCGGAGGCTGTAAAAAGAACGCTGGATCCGATCTTCATCCTGGGTGAGGGGGGCCACCGTCATCAGGCCCTCGACCGAAAGGGTTTCGTAGCTGAGGAGGGAGGCGAGGAAAGGTTCCGTCTCTTCGGGCTTTAGACCATGCTTCTGCGGTTCCCCAGAGGTATTCACTTCCAGGAGGACCGGCAGGCGCCTTCCTTCCCTTGCCAAGCGGCGGTGGAGCTCCTTTGCCAGGGAAGGGCGATCCAGGGAATGAATCATGGTGACCAAGGGAAGGACATCTTTAACTTTGTTGCTCTGAAGATGGCCGATGAAATGCCATTCCACCGGGAGGCCCGCCAGAAGAGGCGCCTTTCCTTTCAGCTCCTGAGCGAAGTTCTCCCCTAAAAGAAGGGGCTCCCGTTGAGCCATGGCCCTCAAGATGTCCGCAGGGACAGTCTTGCTGGCCAGAAGGATCCGGAGATCCTCCGGAGCGCGGCCGCAGGAACGGGCCCACACGGCCAGTTCCGCGCGAAAGGCTTCCAGGTTGCTCAAGGCCTCCTTGGCCTCCAGAACCATCTTCACCCTCCTCCTCAGGTCAGATCCGGAAAACCATTTTGGCGCAAAGCTTCGTATAGCACCAAGGCTGCCGCATTGGAAAGATTCAGGGAGCGGCTCTGAGCCCTCATCGGTATCCGCAGGACAAAAGGGCGGTATTTCTCCAGCAGATCTGCGGGAAGGCCGGTGGTCTCCTTGCCGAAAACCAAAAGGTCTCCGGGGCGGTAGCGCACATCGCTGTAGCGGCGGTCTCCCCGGGGGGAAAAGAACCAGAAAAGACGGCCCTCATACTTTTCTTCCACTTCCCGGAACGCATGAAATTCCTCCAACATCAGGTCTCCCCAGTAGTCCAGCCCTGCCCGCTTGAGGTAGCGATCCTCCAGGGAAAAGCCCAGGGGATGGACAAGGCCCAGGACGGTCCCGGTGACGGCGCAGGTGCGGGCAATGTTACCGGTGTTGGGCGGTATCTCGGGCTCGACCAGGATGATGCGAAAAGGATCGTGGGCCATGGCCCTATTGTGGCAGAGGAGGATTCTCAAGGCCAGAATGGAAGGGGTACAGGGAAGGGTGACGGCAATCCTCCAATCCATCATCGCAGGAACCCCTCTGGAAAAGCTTTTGGCCACGGGCATCCTGGCGGTCATCTTTGCCGCGGTCCTCTATGCCATGGCCCGCTGGGTGTGGCCTCCCCTGCAAAGGCATTGGAACCGGGAAGAAGCGGGCACCATCGTCTCTTTTCTGCATGCCTTCTCCTTGCCTTTGGCGGCGGGTTGGATCCTTTTGGCCCTGGGGCTCATCGCCTCCTTCTGGTACCCCGATTGGGCCATCACCGCCCGGGGAACGAAGGCCATCCGCATCGCCACCATCCTTTTGACCAGCTGGGGGCTATGGCGCCTTTCCGCCCACACGGCCCGCTGGCTCCAGCTCCTCACCAAGCGCTACGGCTTGGAGTTCCAAAAAGTGCTCCTTCCCGTCCTGACGGGCTTGCTGCGGTTTGCCACGGTGGCCGTCGCCGCCACCATGATCCTGCAGGAATTCGGTTACCGCATCGAGAGCCTTATCGCCGGGCTGGGGTTGGGAGGTCTGGCGGTGGCCCTGGCAGCCCAGAATACCCTTTCCAACCTTTTTGCCGGGGCCGTCATCCTTGTGGAAAAGACCTTCGACATCGGGGACTGGATCGAGGCGGGGACCGTCAGCGGGACGGTGGAGGAAATCACCATTCGCAGCACCAAGGTGCGCAGTTTCGATCAGGGTCTCGTCATCGTACCCAACAGCACCCTGGTGGCAGGACCTCTCAAGAACTGGACCCGCATGGGCCGCCGGCGGGTGATGTTCCGGGTAGGACTGTCCCTCTACACCCCCCCGGAAAAAATAGGGCGATTTCTGGGGCGGATCCGGGACTCGGTCACCTGCGACCCCGACATCTACCAGGACACCCTCCACATCTATTTCGATCAGCTGAACCCCGACGCCCTCTCCGTCATGGTCTACTTCTTCACCCGCACCATCAACTGGGACCAGTGGCTGAAGATCGTGGAACGGACCAACCTCAAGATCCTGGAGATCCTCCAGGAAGAAGAAATCTCCCTGGCCCTTCCGATCAGGCAGATCGTGCGGGATGGGGAGCTGCCGTCTGCTGCTGAACCAACCAGAAAAGACCCACCATCAGAGCCAGGTCCCCAGGGCTGAGGATCTGGATCTGCCCGGAGAAGTAGGGAACCACGATCCAATCGCTGAGGAAAGGAACCCGGGTGTCGGGGGTGGCTAGGCCGTGGATCCCATCGGCAGCCAGACTGTGTTTCAAAAAGGTTCCTTCCACCGGCATCTTGCCGCCATTGGCGATGATGACAAAGCCATTGAGGAAAGTCCCGGCCACCAGCCACGGCATGCCGGGAAGGGCCCAGTTGAGAAGGAGGAAGGCCAGGAGGAAGAGATAGGACGCGCTGTGCAGCGGCCCTTGATAAAGCTCGGGAATCCAGCGCAGCGCCACCTGAAAGCCCACCCCTATAAGGACAAGAAAGACGCCTCGAATGGGGGTTTGGGCCAGGGACTTCAGGCTCCCTCCCCGCAAAACACCCACCAGCATCCCGAGGAAAATGGGAATCAGCCAGAGCATCAGGAACCCTCTTTAGTCTGGGTGGTGCCAGTACCCTGGAGGGAAAGATTCTCATCCGCAGGGGAAGGCTCCCGAGCAGCCGCCGCTTGGGGCATGGCCACCTCTTCCAGGGCTCGAGTCAGGGCGTAGGCCTGTTCCAACGTAATGGCCCCGGCTCTCCCCAACACGGCGTCCACAAAGGATTTCTCGGTCGCCAGGTCCAGAAAGACTTTCACGATACGCCCATCGAACTGGGACTGGCTTCCCTTCACCAGCTCCTGACAGACGCTGAAAAGGTCGAGGCCCTTGCGGTAAGGCCGGTCGGAAAGCATGGCATCCACCGAGTCGGCCACCGCCAGGATCCTGCCGCCGATCGGGATGAATTCCCCGTCGAGACCGCTGGGATAGCCTTCCCCGTCCCAGCGTTCATGGTGGTGAAGCACCCACCCCCGGCTGGGCCCGAGAAACTGCATGCCCTTGATGATCTCATACCCCGTGCCGGGATGGAGCTGCATGATGTGGCGCTCCACCTCCGTGAGGGCCCCCGTCTTCCCCAGGATGGCGTCGGGGATGGCCACCTTCCCGATGTCATGGAGAAGGCCCGCCAGGTTCAAAAAGTCCAGGTCCTCCTGGGAAAGGCCCATCTTGCGCCCCAGGGCCACTGCCAGTTTGGCCACCCGTTCCGAGTGCCCCGCCGTGTAAGGATCCCGCACCTCCAGGGTCCTGGCCAGGGTGACCACCATCTCCCGGGAGGCCTGGCGCAGCTCGCTGTAGAGGCGGAAGGATTCCCGGGCGGCAAAGAGGGGGAGGAAAAAGATCAAAAGGGCCCAGTATCCCACCTGGGTGTAGATGGCCGCCATGACATAGGCCATGGGGATGAGGGCGATGTAGGCGGGTGCAATGCCGGCCATCACTCGCCGAAAGAAATAACTGAAGGGAACCCCTTGGTAAAGGGCCATCACCCAGGTAACCGAGCCGACATTGATCGCAAAGTAAATTGCCCCGCCCAGGAAAAGGCCGCCCCAGAGCATGCCGCCGCCTTGCTGGGCGAAATACCCGTAGATCCAGGCGCTGGCGGCGGCCGCCAACCCCAGCTGGAAGCGGTTGAAGAAAACGAAAACCCAGGGCGCCTGGAAAAGGAGCTGGCGCAGGTTGAGGGTGCCAAGGGCGCCCACCACCAGGGCGGCAAAGGGTCCCAGCACGATGCCGGCCGCAAAGATGATGGGGAAGCTTACCGAAACGGTGGCCCGGGTCTGCGGGAGCTCCACCGGCAGGGCCTCCGCCAAAAGGACCAGGAAGATGAAGCCGTACAGAGCAGGGTCACGGAAAAGGTCCCCCTGCCACAGGTAAGCGGCAGCCAGGGCGAAAAGAACCCCTTCCAGGGCTAAGATGGTGTAATGATGCGGGCGGATGCGCGGTTCTTCCATGGCCCCTTCCCTTCTCCCTCTTTTGGTACCGCTTCCTTCAAGTCTTTAAAAATTCGGGCCCGCCCTGCGCTGCGCTCTATCTCCTCAAGGGGACAACGATTAGCCAGCCTGGACACTCGCCCCCAGAGCCATCGCCGCCATCGCCAGAGCGATGAGAATCTTCCACAAGCGCAGCATGTTATCCATGCACTCCTTCGCCTGTCGCCCGTCATCCCTCGCTAAAGGGGATGCAGGCTTTGTCTCCCTGAGCGGGCCCGAAACTTTATGTGTTTTTCAACCATCCAAGCGGTTCAGGGCATCAAGGGTGGAGCGGGCCACCGTTTCGCCGGAACCGACGTCCCCTTCGGCGATGCCGAAAAGGATCTGCGGCTGGATGAGGCCGGTCCTCACCGCCACCAGGACGGCGGGCACCCCCGCCACCCTGATCTCTTCCAGATGGGCCAGGTGCAAGCGGGCAAACGCCCGCCCGAGGACTGCCTTGACGGCCTGCACCGTGGCATCGGCCACCGACCAGCCTTTCCCCGTGCTGGTCACCGGCATCTTTCCCTCGTAAATCCGCCCACCGTCCCGCACCTGCACCACCACCTCATGCTGGCCCTTTTCCCAAAGCCAGTACACCTGCACCAGCTGCCAGCGCTGCCGCTGCCACTTGCGGTCGCCGGCGGGCGAGGTAGTGATGCTGCCTGGAGGCATGGCCTTGCCCAGGGCGGTCATCAAAAGGGCCTGCACCTGCTGCACGCTCTCCCCGGGATCCCCTTCCACCAGGAGGTGAATGGCCTCCGGTTCCCCATCCTGGTAGCGAACCCGAGCCGCCACCACTCCTTCTAGGCGGCGTAGAAGAGCTTCCAGGTCCAAGAGCCGCGCCTCCATTAGCGGCAATCTTCGTGATGTCAGTCGCAATTCCTGCCCAATTCTGGTTTCTCTATCGCC
>JASBVX010000121.1 GCA_029960865.1 Bacillota bacterium
CACAGGGGCAGTCCAGAAGGAAACCTTGGTGAAAAAGTATCTGGCCCAGTTGATCGCTCCTGGCGAGGACAAATTCACGGCCCTTTCGGCAGCCCTATGGAGCGGCGGGTTCTTTCTCCACGTGCCGGCAGGGGTGGAGCTGACCCTCCCTCTCCAGACCCTTCGCTTTCGCAGCTCCAAGGGAGTCTCCATCTCCCGCACTTTAGTGATCCTGGAGAGGGGGGCCCACGTGACCCTGGTGGAGAGCCAGCACGGGGCCGACGATCCCGAAGAAGGCCTCGATGTCCACGGGGTGGAGCTGGTGGTGGGGCCGGGGGCCAGCCTGCGGTATGTGGATCTCCAGAACTGGGATGAAAAGACCTGGAGCTTTATCCAGCGGCGCAGCCTTCTGCTGAATGACGCCTCCATGATCTGGGCCCTCGGCGAGTTTGGCGGCCGGGTGGCCCGCAGCTCCTTTGTCTCAGAGCATCGGGGCAATGGTTCCCGCTCGCGGAGCTACACCGTCTTTTTCTCCTCGGGCCGCCAACATCACGATCTTTTCCAGACCATGTACCACACCGGCCACCACACCGATGCCAACATGGATGCCCGCGGAGCGGTGGCGGGTCAGAGCCGGTGCGTCTACCGCGGCGATATCGAGATCGAGCGGGGCACCCGGGATACCAGCTCCTTTGAGAGTATGAACGGGCTGGTCCTGGATCCGGGGGCCAGGATCGATAGCATTCCCAGCCTCTATATCGAGGACAACGATGTGCGGGCTTCCCACTCCGCCACCACGGGGCAGGTGGATCAGGAGCAGCTGTTCTACCTCATGAGCCGGGGCATCAGCTACCAGGAGGCCCGGCGCCTCATCGTCCAGGGCTTCTTCTCCCCCATCTTGGGAGAAATTCCTTTGGAGAGCGCAAGGGAAGCCTTTGAGAGGCTGATCGCAAGAAAGCTGGGAGGAGCATGACCTTTTCGGCCAAGCGCTGGCGGGAAGATTTTCCGATCCTGAGGCCCTCGGCAAAGGGCCGCTGGGTCTACCTGGACAGCGCCGCCACCACCCAGAAACCCGAGGCGGTCCTGCGGGCGGTCGATGACTATTACCGCCGCTACAACGCTAATGTCCATCGGGGGGTCTATCGAATCGCCGCCGAGGCCACCGAGCGCTATGAGGAAGCCCGGCAGCGGGTGGCCCGTTTCATCGGAGGGGATCCCCGGGGCCTCATCTTCACCCGCAATACCTCTGAAGCCATCAACCTGGTGGCTTACGCCTGGGGCCTGGACAACCTCAAAGAAGGGGACGCCATCCTGGTGACGGCGGCCGAGCATCACTCCAACCTAGTGCCTTGGCAGCTGGTGGCCAAAAGGACCGGGGCCCGGCTGCGGGTGATCCCCCTGGATGAGGAGGGCCATCTGGACCTATCCCAGCTGCCGGAGCTCCTGGAGGGTGTGAAGATGGTGGCCCTGGGCCATGCCTCCAACGTGCTGGGAACGGTCAATCCTGTGGAGGAAGTGATCCGGGCCGCCCACGAGAAAGGGGCCCTGGTCCTTTTGGACGCCGCCCAGAGCGTCCCCCGCATGCCTGTGGACGTGAAGGCTTTGGATTGCGATTTTCTCGCTTTCTCGGGCCACAAGATGCTGGCGCCCATGGGGATCGGTGTTCTTTGGGGGAAACCGGAGATCCTGGAGAAGATGGCGCCTTTCCTGGGGGGCGGCGAGATGATCGGGCGGGTGGAGTGGGAAGGGTCGACCTGGCGGGAGATCCCCTGGAAGTTCGAGGCGGGAACCCCCAATGTGGGGGGAGCCATCGGGCTCCTGGCGGCGGTGGATTACCTGGAAAAGGTAGGCATGGCAGCCATCGCCCGCCGCGAAGAGGAGCTGGGTCAGCTCATGGCCCGGCGCCTGCGGGAGCTTCCCGGGGTGGTGGTCTATGGACCCAGGGGCCAGCGGACCGGGATCGTGGCCTTCAATGTGGAGGGGGTGCACCCCCACGATGTGAGCCAGATCCTGGACGAAGAAGGGGTGGCCATTCGTGCGGGCCATCACTGCTGCCAGCCGCTTCATCGCCTTTTGCAGGCGGGCTCCAGCTGCCGGGCCAGCGTCTACCTGTACAATGATGAAGAAGACGTGGACCGTCTCGTGGCCGCCGTGCAAAAAGTGAGGGAGGTCTTCCGTGTCCCTGGATGATCTGTACCAGGAGCTGATCCTGGAACATGCCCGGTACCCCCACCATCGGGGAACCCTCGCCGATCCCACCGTCACCCTCGATGCCCAAAACCCCACCTGCGGCGACGAAATCCACTTGCAGCTAAAGCTTTCCGGGGACGAGCGGAAGATCGAGGACATCGCCTTCAGCGGCCACGGGTGCAGCATCTCCCAGGCCTCCGCCTCCATGATGACCGATCTCGTCCTGGGTTTGAGTGTCAAAGAGGCGTTGGAAAAAGTCCAGGCTTTTCAGGACATGATGAGGACGGGCGAACCGCGGGAGGGGCTGGGGGATGCCGTGGCCCTGGCGGGGGTATCCCGGTTTCCCGTGCGGATCAAGTGCGCCCTTTTGGCCTGGATGGCCCTGAAAGAAGCCTTGGAGGAAACGGGCGCCATGTAGTATAGTCAAAAAGAGTAGGCGTGGCGGAGCGCAAAAGATTGTTATAACGTTCACAAGTGGGGCGAGGCCATATGAGCTTTACCATGTCCCGTTTTTCATGGGTTGAGGTGGAAGCCCACCAGCTGGAGCACGCCAAGGCGCTCCACAGCTGGGACGAGGTGAACCTGGGGTACCTCACCTATGAGGAGGCCAAAGCCGAAGCCGATCGCTGCCTGCAATGCGGAACGCCTTACTGCCAGGATGGCTGCCCCAACCACAACCCCATCCGGGATTTCATCGCCCTAGTCCAGGAAGGCCGCCTGGTGGACGCGGCCCTTTTGGACTGGCAAGTCAACCCCTTGGCGTCCTGCACGGGGCGGGTCTGCGCCTGGGAGAAACAGTGCGAAGGGTACTGCGTGGTGCGGAACGAAGGGGACCCCATCCGCATCGGTCTGCTGGAGCGCTATCTGGGAGATGCGGCCCTGGAGCGCCTGGATGAAATCGATCTCAGCAGCTGGGCGGGGGAGGGCGAGGGGGAAAAGGTGGCGGTGGTGGGGGCAGGCCCCGCTGGCATGGCAGCCGCCTGGTTTTTGGCCCAAAAAGGCTATAACGTCACCATGTATGAATCCTGGTACCTGTACGGCGGCGTCATGTCCTACGGGATTCCCGAGTACGTCCTGCCCCAGCGGATCATCGATCTGGAGATGGAAAAGATCCTTCGCCTGGGTGTCACCTTGAAGACGGGGGTGCGGGTGGGGAAAGACATCACCATCCAGGATCTCAAGGAAAAGGAAGGCTTCGACGCCATCTTCCTGGCCACCGGCGCCAACCAGCCCTCCACCCCCGGAGTTCCCGGGGAAGATCTGCCGGGCGTCATGACGGCCAAGGACTTCCTTATGAAAGCCACCGAACACATCCTGGCGGGTGACTACCAGCTTCCCGATCCCGGGCCGGTGCCGGTGGGGCGGCGGGTGGTGGTCATCGGAGCCGGGGATACGGCCATGGATGCGGTGCGCACCTCCTTGCGCCTGGGGGCAGAAGAAGTTTACGTATGCTACCGGCGGACGGAGGAGCTGGCACCCTCCCGGACCCCCGAGATCGCCCACGCCAAGGGGGAAGGGGGCCAGTTCATCTACCTGGTGAACCCATCCCGCTTCATCCCCGGCCCCGATGGGCGCCTGGCGGGGGTGGAGTTCGTGCGGATGCAGCTGGGGGAAAAAGATGCCTCGGGCCGCCAGAAGATCAGCCCCATCCCCGGCAGCCAGTTCGTTCTCGAGTGCGACACCGCCATCTTGGCGGTGGGCTACCGGCCGGAAACGGACCTGGCAGAAGCCACTGCAGGGCTAGAAGTGGCCAACTGGGGCGGCATCGTGGTAGATCAGGAGGGGCACACCAGCCTGGAAGGGGTTTTTGCCGCCGGCGATTGCGTCACCGGAGCCAAGACGGTCATCCACGGCGTCCATGCAGCCCGCCATGCGGCGGAGGCCCTCCACCACTACCTTATGTCCAAACGCCAGGATCCTTTGGCCCTTCTGGAGGCGGCCACCATCGGGTAAGGAACTGGCCGAAAAGGCCAGGAAAAATCCGTCACAAAACGGGAAAGCCTTTTGCGTCAAGGCTTTCCCGTTTGTCGCATCATGGCGAATTGGCCCGAACGATGAGGAAAAGGGACATGGAAGTTCATGACAGGATTCTCCATGCCTGCGACGAATTATGCCTCCCAGAGCCTGGCCCGGCTAATTCAACAGGGAAGGGAAGCTGGTCTTGAAATCCGAGAAAGACATATTTTGGGCGCAGGCGTCCATCCGGACGCCCTCGGGCTGGCGTTGGTTCGCTTACCAGCTGGTGCCCTATGAGCACGACGTGTGGATCCTGCGGAGCGGGGAGTGGAGGTCTGAAGAGGCCTATGAGGTGGCGTTGAAGGACAGCCCTGCCCTCTGGTCCTTCTGGATCCGGGTGATCCGGGAGTGGGACCCGGTTCTCCCCGTTCACGTGGGGGATGTGGCGTCCGACTGGCCTTGCCTGGAGGTGGTCGCCACGAGGGTAAGGGGCCAGAAGGCCAGATCCATGTTCCCGGCTTCCTGCCAGGGGGCCGCCGGGAGAGATTGAGGCCTAAAAGGAAAGATCCCCGGGCCGCAGGACCCGGGGATCTTTTGGCGCTTGGGCTAGTCCAGAAGCCACACGAAGCGGATGATGACCACCACAGCCAGGACCCACATCAGCCAGTGGACCTCACGTCCCTTTCCTTGGAGGAGCTTCAAGACTGGATAGAGGACGAGGCCGGCGGCCACCCCGTTGGCGATGCTATAGGTGAAGGGCATCAAAACCACCGTCAGGAAGGCGGGGAGGGCTTCCCCGATGTCGTCCCACTGGATGTTCTTCACCATGGCCATCATCAGGACCCCCACGATGATGAGGGCTGGGGCGGTGGCGGCGTCGGGGATGAGGGCCGCCAAAGGTGAGAAAAAGATGGCCAGGAGGAAGAGAAGACCCGTCACCACCGCCGTCAGGCCGCTGCGCCCACCTGCCGCCACACCGGCGGCGCTCTCGATGTAGGCGGTCACGGTGCTGGTCCCCAGGAGAGCCCCGCCGCTGACGGCGGCGGCATCCACCGCCAGGGCCTTGCCTACTCGGGGAAAGCTGCCGTTTTCCTGCAGGATGCCGGCCCGCTGCGCCGTGCCGATGATGGTCCCCAGGGAGTCGA
>JASBVX010000122.1 GCA_029960865.1 Bacillota bacterium
GGGAGAGTAGGTCGCCGCCGGGAGCTCCTTTCTAAGGACCAGGAAATACCTGGTCCTTTTCGTTTTATCGCAGTTTGTTCACAAAAACCCCCTCAACATAGGCGGAAGCCAGGATGGAAAGCACCGGATTTCAGCCGGCTGAACATTCCCCCCACTGGATGCTCTTCACCGTGGTGGCCGGCGGGCTGGGCCCTTGGGCAGCTCTCAGGAAGCGGCGGGAGAAGGCTCCCCCTCGGATCTCTTGATGATTTCGCAAGGCGAAATAGTTTTCGGGCAGGGGCAGGAATCCAGCGGGCTCCTGGCGAAGGTAGGGCTCACTCTTCTCAGGAAAGGGTGACAGCATTGCGCAAGTTTTGGACCCTATTGACGGCCGTATTGGTCCTCCTGGGGAGCGCAGGAGCCACGGCCCTGGCGGCTCCCTCCGGCGGAAAACCCATCGCTCTCACGGTGGTCTTCAACGGCAACGTCAATGCGGGTGTCTTGGCCAACATTCAGGCCACAGGGGCCCAGGTCGTCAAGATGATGCCGGAGCTGGGAGCGGCTACGGTCAAAGCTCCTGCTTCCGCCATTCCATCCCTCCAGCAGGTGGGTGGGGTGCAGGCGGTGGCTCCCCAGTTAATATGGAAGCTGAAGGCATCTCCGGCGGTCCCCCTGGCGGAACCTTCGGCCCTGGCGGGGCCTGGTGACATCTACAACGTGTATCAGTGGGACATCAAGATGGTGACCCAGAATGGGGCCTCCTGGACCCTCAACACCGGTTCCCACCAGACGGTGGTGGGCATTATCGATACCGGAGTGGATCCCAACCATCGCGATCTGCGGGCCAACTTCCTCGGGGGACAAAACTTCGTCCCGGCCGGTGCCTACGGAGATCCCACCGAAACGGGAGATCCTAACGATATCTATGATCGCCATGGCCACGGCACCCATGTGGCGGGGAGCATCGCCGGCAACGGCCGGATCTATGGCGTCGGGCCAGATCTGGGCTTTAGGGCGTACCGGGTCTTTGGGGCTGAAGGCGGGGCGTCTACCGAGTGGATCGCGGCAGCTGTGGTGGCGGCCACCAACGATGGCGTCGATGTCATCTCCATGAGCCTGGGCGGCTACGATGTGAACGGCCAGGTCCTCTGGACCGACCCCGACACCGGGGTGACCTACCACCTGGGAAATGACCACGCCGACATGATTCTCTGGAAGCGGGCCCTCACCTATGCCCAGCAGCGGGGCGTCGTGGTGGTGGCGGCGGCGGGGAACGAAGCCCTCAATGCCGCCGATCCCAAGGCGGGGATCCAGATGCTCAACGAGGAGTACGGTATCTACGGGTACACGTTCCTGGGTGCTGTGGTGGAAGCTCCGGGGGGTATTTCCGGGGTCATCGCCGTTTCGGCCTTGGGCCCCGATAAGAGCCTGGCCAGCTACTCCAACTGGGGCCAGGGCTTCGTCACCCTGGCGGCTCCCGGTGGGGACTTCCAGCGTTACCCCGAGCCCGACTGGTTCCTGGATATGTGCCTCAGCTCCTATCCTGGTGGCGCATACGCCTTCATGGCCGGTACCTCCATGGCCACGCCTAAGGTGGCAGCGGTGGCGGCCCTTTATATCGATCAGTACAAAAAGACCCATGGCGGCCAAAAGCCGGGCCCCCAGCAGGTGCTGCAGGGTCTGAAGAATGGCACCGAGATCCTCGGCAAGAATGGCGGCCGCGATCCCTTCTTTGGGTACGGGTTGGTGAACGCCTACAAGACTCTGGGAGGGCGCTAATCCTCTTTTTCGGGGGGAAGGGAGAGGGACCTGCCGGGCGGCCGGTCCCTCTTTTCCGCTTTGCTTTATGGTTTTAACCGCAAGAGCATCCATCCGCTCCGATCTTCGATGCGTCGGTCCGTGCCGGTGTCGGCCCCCAAGAGAAGGGAAACCGTTCCTTTGGGAAGGGTCCAGGAGAAGGTGATGGCCGATCCATCCAGGGCGGTTTGAAAGCTCAGGGGCTCTCTTCCCAGGAGGGTCTCGTGACCTTCCTTCAGCCCTTCCCGCCATAAAACATGGCCGACGGCTTTCCCGTCGTCTGAGAAGAGCCAGAGGCGCAGGCGAAATTGGCGGTCCCGGCGGGGTTGCCGCAGCACCCTCAAGGTCAAGTTCCAAACGCTGCCCTTTCTCATCAAGACGGCGGAAAGAAGGGCGGTGCCGGGGTCCAGGCGATCTTTCAGGGTAGGGGGCAGCATGGGGAGAAGGATCGGTTTTTCCTCGGGGACCTCCTCCTGGATGGCGGGGAGGGTGAAGATCTCATCAGCCCTGGCAAAAGAAAGGAGCCAGCCCGCCATCACCCGCATCTGGGAGGAATAGAGGCCGATGGCTTCCCCCTTGCGGGCAGCTTCCTCGTCCTCCAGGTTCAGGGCCAGCCAGGGGCCATAACGGGCCAGTTCCCGCGGAGGACCTAGGAAGAGATGGGGATGGAGACCCCAAGGGCTGGGCCACTCCCCGTGGTGGACCACATAGGTATACACCGTGGGTTGGGCATGGGGGCGGGTGGCGAGAGCGTAGAGCAAAAAGTTGTACGTGGCCCGGTGGTCAGGGTGGCCGTCCAGGGGATAAGGGGCGAGGATTAGATTGGGCTGGAAGTCATCCAGAAGGTCCCCCAAAAGTTTCACCAGGTTCGAGGCCTGGTAGGGTATGCTTTTGGTGGGTAGCTCATAGGGCACCGACGAGGCCCCTGTGTTGCGGCTGGTGATGGGGGCCTGCCATCCCCGGAGCCAGAGCCGCCCCATCTCCCCGTCGGGAAACCCCCAGTAGGTCATCCTTTCTTTGGGGACTCCCAGGTGGGCCAAGGCTTGTTGGCTTTCCCCCAGGCGGAGTTTGCCCAAATAAAGCAGGCGGTCGGGGGTCGGCCAGGTTCGCTTGAGAGCCCACGCCGCCCGCCAGAAGCCGTCGCCGCAGGTGAGGACGGCCACTTGTACCTCTCCCCCGGCTTTCAGCACCTGCTGCAGAATGCCCCCGGCGGCCAGGGCCTCGTCATCGGGGTGGGGCGCCAGGAAAAGGAGCCGGGTCTCGCCTGAGGGGGGAGGCAGCTCCAGGAGGGGCGCCCGGATGCGGGTATTCTGCCAATACTGCCAATACAGATAGCCTGCCGGAAAGAGGAAGGCGGTGGCAATGGCCAAAATCACCGGGTACTCGGAAACGAAGAGGCTGTAGAGGGCGGGATAAAAGAGGGTAAAGGCCAGGGCCAGCAGAAGAACGGCCATCCAGCGCCAGGTCCGACGCCGGGCGTTGTGGGGAAGGCCTCCTTCGTTCAAAAGATCGCCCACGTCCTGGCGGCGATCCTCCGGCTCTTCCGTGGCTTCTTCTTCCGCGGGGGGCGCGCTGAGGTGGTGGCGCCGGGCCCGGTACCAGAGCAAAAGGGCTACTCCCCCCAGCACTACGGCAGCGGCCAGCAGGTAAAGGGCGCTGGTGTGAAGGAGTCGCAGGGCAGCGGTACCGAGGAGGTAGAAGGCCAAAAGGTAAGCGCCCGTCCAGGCGAAGGCGGCGACGATGGAGGCCACAGCGAAGGACAGGAAAGGTATGCGGGTGGCCCCCGCCATATAGAGGGTGGCGGTGCGAAGGGGGGCGGCAAAGCGGCCGATGATGATGGCCCCCGCACCGTAGCGATGAAACCACCCCTCCACCATCCCCATCCGCTCAGGTGTTAGTCCCAGGCGGTTGCCGTAGCGGTCCAGGAGGAGGCGCAGCCAGTGGCGTCCGATGGAATACCCGATAGCGCTCCCCGTAAAGCTGGCGGTGCCGGCAAAAAGCCAGACGTTCCAAAAGGAGGTTTTCCCTGCCGAGATCAAGAGCCCCACCGCCAGAAAGAAGGGCTCCACCACGATGAAGGGGAATCCTACACCCTCCGCCAAAAGGGCAGCCGCCAGTGTGGCGATGGTGGCGATAGGGGAAAGGCTCTCCCACCAGCGCAGCATAGGGTCACCTCCTGATGTAGGTTCAACTCCGAAGGCAGGCATGCCTTCCCGGGCCGAAGAAATTAAGAGCAGTCAAGGGCTTTTCCTGCGGGCCAAAAACCTGGTAGAAAGAGGAATAGGCCTTTACCAAAGGCATGATGGGGGGACCGCGGACCATGGACATCAGCTGGATTTGGGATTACCTTTTCATCTTTTTTGCGCGCGTGACCGACGTCTCCATCGGCACCCTTCGCCTCATGTTGATGGTCAGGGGGCGCCGCTGGCTGGCCTCTATTCTGTCGTTCTTTGAGGTGGCCGTGTGGATCCTGGCCCTCACTCGGGTTTTGAGCAACCTCGACAATCCCTGGAAGATGCTGGCCTACTGTTTGGGTTTTGCCACCGGCGTATATGTGGGGCAGTGGCTGGAGGAACGGCTGGCCTTGGGCGTCAGCTCGGCCCAGGTCATCCCCCGCTCACCGGCAGCGGCGGAGGCCCTGCGAGATGCCTTGCGCCAAGAGGGTTTCGGTGTGACCACCCTCATGGGGGAGGGGCGCCAGGGGCCCCGGATGGTTCTCTTGGTGACCTCGCCGCGACGGGGCATCCCCCGCCTTTTGGATACCGTCCGCCGCTTCGATGACCGTGCCTTTGTCACGGTCATTGATACCCGCGCTTCTTTGGGAGGCCATATGCAGCTGAGCCGGCGATAAGAAAAGGAAGGGCGCAGCCGCCCTTCCTCGTGTGCCGGCTCTCCCCTGACGGCCGCCGGGCCGCTTCGCAGGCTGGCCACCGCCACGGTGGTGAGAACCGCCATGCCCCACCAGTCGATGTAGCGTTTGCCTTGGGGCTTCTTGTCGTTGAGAGGGGTTCCATGGCCTCGGCCAAAGCGTCCCGCACTCTTTGCGCAACTACGTTATGGGTCTCCAAAGGATTCACCTCCTTTCATCCTTTTGGCACACCTTAAGACGGCTCCCCGAGGCGAAAGGGGGTTACGGGAGAAAGAATCTTCAAACAGGTATCATGCGAAAGGGAAGGGAAAGGTGAGGACGGTGGCGAAACGGCCAGTGGACATCATCGGCGTTCCTCTCGATCTGGGGGGCAGCCGGCGGGGGACCGACATGGGCCCAAGCGCCATGCGGTATGCGAGGCTCCAGGATAAGATCCGCCCGCTGGTGCCTGCCCTTTGTGACCGGGGCAACATCGAGGTGCCGGTTCCCGAAACCCGGGCGGCGGGAAGGGGTGTCCATTTTGTCGAGGAGATCGCTCAGGTGTGCGAACAGGTGGCGGAAGAGGTG
>JASBVX010000123.1 GCA_029960865.1 Bacillota bacterium
GAAGGACAAGGGCCTTGCCTCCTCCCGTCGCGCGGTTAGCAGTATATCGGAGCCGGTGGAAAGCGTCAATGAACTTCGGCCCCGAAGGTTTTGCGGGCCGGAGGTCCCTCTTGCCAGGGACGTTCTCCCTGGAGGAAATTACCCCTTGCCCGACAAACAAGGAGAGGTATGAACGCGGTGACGAAGGCCGGCCATTACCTCCAGCGGCGGCTGCCTCTGGCTGCCCTTCTCCTGGCGGAAGAATCGCTCCACCAGGGCGGGCCTCCCGTGGCCAAGGCCCGGGCCCACCATATCAAGAGCATCGCCAGCTTCCAGATGGGACTGCTGGAAGAAGCTCTGGAAGAAGCCCGCTGGGCTGTGAAACATGCTCCCTGGCGCCAGGTGGAGCCTGATGTCAAGGCGCGGCTCCTTCTCAACCTTGGGCTGGCGGAATACTACCGCGGCCACTGGCAGACTGCCGAAGAAGCTTCCCGCAGCCTGCTGCGCCTGGTGTCCCGCCTGCCGGTCTCCTTGGCGGTGTCGGTCCATCTCTTTGCCAGCGCCATCGCCCTGGCCCAGGACAAGCGGCGTTCGGCCTCCCACCAGCTGAAAAGGGCCCGCTCCCTCTTGGAGGGGCAGCCTGCCTCTCCCTTTGTCGCCCAGCTGTTGCACAATGAAGCCCTTCTCCTTCGGGCGCGGGGGCGCCTGCGGGCGGCCCTCGCCCTCCTGGAGGAGGCCCGCATCCTGGCAGAGGAGCAAGCTAGCCAGGATCTCTGGCGCCACGAGGTGGACAGCGGCCACACCTACCTCCTCTTGAAAGATCTTCCCAGGGCGTTGCAGCATGGTTTAACCGCCTGGGCCATGCTCAGCCGCCAGTCCCCTTCTTCCTATCCCCTGGGAATTGCGGAGATTTCGCTTCTCTTCGGGAAAGTATCCTGGGCGGCCGGCCAGCGGGAAGAGGCCATCGCGTGGCTCAACCGGGCCGCCTCTTTCTTCGCCCAAACCCGGCGCATGGCCAGTTGGCGCCAGGCGGGGGAACTCCTGAGCTTCATCCTGGCCCAGCCCCAAGGCCGCTCCATCCTGCCCCTCGACCCTCTCTGGCGCCAGAAGCTGGGGGACGTCTCCCGCCTCGTCTCCCTGAGCGATTCCTTCTACAGTTTGACGCCCCACCTAGCCCTGCAGCTGGGGGCGAAGGTCCAGTATGCCCTGGCCTTGCACCAGGCGGCAGGCTTTCCCGAAGGGGACGCGGAAACGGTCTCCCTGGTGGCCCGCTTTGCCGATGTGGGTCATTTCCTCTTCGGCATCCCCGCCGGCCCTTTTACCCCTCTCCCCACCGATCCTCCCGTGGACTACCGCACCCGGGCCCACCCTGAAGCAGGGCGGGATTTTCTTTCCCTCCTTCCCCTGCCCGAAGCCGTGCTGGGGGCTGTAGCGGCCCACCACGAACGCTGGGACGGAAAAGGCTACCCGCGGGGCTGGAGCGGTGCTGAGATCCCGGATCCCGCCCGCATCCTCCTGGTGGTGGATCTTTACCTGACGCTGGCTTGGCCTTTTGGCTCCACCGTTCCGGCACCCCATGACGAAATTTTGGCTTTCCTCGAGAAGGAGGCCGGCCACAGCTTAGATCCCCACCTGGTGGCCGCTTTCCTTCGCCTCCACGACATTCCAGAGGAAGGAGGTGATGGGATATGAAGCGCCTTCTTTTGGTGCTCTTTCTGGCCACTTTTCTCCTAGGAGCCACTGCCCCCGCCTATGCTGCTCCAGGAGGAGAAATCACCCCCGACATCGAGTGCCATCCCGACCCTATCCACTGGATCTGGTAAGGCACCTCTCCTCACATCTCTTCCTCTCCGGCGGCCCCCTGGGCCGCCTTCTTCCATTCGGGGCGGGAAGAACCGGCATAGGCCTTGAAAAGGCGCCGGCTGTGGGGAGAGAGGCGGGCCTTCCTCTTCAGGGCATAGAGGGCGTTTCGTTTCAGGAGGGGAAGGCCTCCCCAGGCAAGGGGCGTATGGCCTGCCCGCCTTCTAAAAGGCCCCTTGGTCCAGGAGAGGATGGTAGGCAAAAGGGGCCTTCGCCCCACCCCATACCAGGGGGAGAAGAGCATCTCCGGCCCCCCTCCCAAAGAGACGGCTCCCCGGCTATAGGGGCAGACCTCTTGGCAGATGTCGCACCCCCAGATATGGCCATGCAAAAGGGCTTCTTTTTCACGAGAGAGAAGGCCCCGCTCCTGGGTGATATGGGAGATGCAGCGGGTCGTGTCGATTTCTCCCGCCACCTTTAGGGCATCGGTGGGACAAGCTTTTTGGCAGAGGTCGCATCCCCGGCAGGGGTCCCAGGAAGGATCGACCAGAGGCTGAATCTTCAGCGGAGCTTCCGTCAAAAGAAGTCCGAGAAAAGCCCAGGTGCCCAGCCCCGGAATGAGAAGAAGCCCATTTTTGCCCGCCTTCCCCAGGCCCGCCGCCTCGGCGAAGGACCGCTCGCTGAGGGGCCCCGTATCCACTTGAAACCAGCTCTCATAGCCTTTGGCCTCGAGCCAGCGGCCAAGGCTCTCCCCTCGCCAGCGCAAAAGGGCATGGTAATCGTAGCCGGCGGCATAGCGGGAAACCACCCCCCTGGGTATCTTGGAAACCCGCCCCGGCTTCACCTTTTCGGGCACCGCGGGGAGGGCCAGGGCCACCACCCTCCGGGCTGAGGGGAGAAGGGCCAGGGGATCCCACCGCCTCCTTGCGGGAGGAGGTTCGAAACTGGCCCGCCAGCCCCTTTCCTCCCTCACTGCCAAGGTTTCCTGCAACCGTGGCAACGCCCGCGCCGGGCCCACGGCAAAAAGAAGGCCCAGCTCCCTGATAAAGCCGTAGAATTCCGCTGTTACATCCATCTTCCCAGGTACTGATGCCACGGATCCTTGGCCGAGGGCTCCAGAGGCTCATCAGAGAGGCGGAGGTAGTGGTACTCCTCTCCCTCCGGCCAGCCGGCCAGGAAGAAGCGATGCTTTTCATCCAGCCCCACGTAAGCCTCCGCCAAAGGGATGGTGATCCCATGGCCCTCCCCCCGGATGACCAGCATCCCTTCGGCTTCTTCGATGGCTTCCACCCGGAAGAGGGACACCACTTTCACCTGCACCGCCTCCCGGGCCGGAAGCCAGGTCTTATCGGTAGTCCGGCCCAGGGTATGGCGGGCCGTGGCCCCCACGAAGATGCGCAGCTTATCTCCCCACTGCGGCGATGTCACGAAAGGATCAGCTCCTTTTGGGTGGCATCCAGGGATCCCCAGCGGAAGGGAAGGGGCCGGTAGGGCTTTTCGTGGGAGAAGGGAAGCTCCGCCAGGATGGGCACCCCCAGATCCCCCAAACGGTCCCGCAGGAGCCGGTGGATGGCCTCCACCCCCTCTTCCTCTCCCGGAAGGCGAGTCTTTCCCCAGAGGATCCCCGCGACTCCCTCCAGAACCTTGGCCAGCCGCAGCTGGGTCAGCATCCGGTCCAGGCGGTAAAGGGGTTCATGGACATCTTCCAAGAGGAGGATGGCGCCCTCCAGATGGGGAAAGAAAGGGGTTCCCAATAGGGCCGTGAGAAGGCTCAGGTTGCCGCCCCGGATGAAGCCCTCCGCCCTTCCGCCCACAAGGGTGACCCCCTCGGGAAAGGCATACCGATAACCTTGGGTGGCCTGGTTCCCCGGCTGCAGGAAGGCCCAAAGGGGCCTCAGGTCACCTTCCTGGGAGAGGTCCAGGAAGCTGGGCCCGTGGATGGCCCTGCCGCCGCGCTGATCCCAGGCCAGGAGAAGGGCGGTGATATCGCTGAAACCAAGGAGGATACGGTTTCTCGCCCGCGCCAGGGGCTCCTCCCCCAGGCTTTCCAAGAGGCGCATCGATCCGTATCCGCCCCGGGCGCACCAGATGATGGGGAAATCGCCTTCCAGCGCCCAGAGGAAATCTTCTCGGCGCCGGGTGTCATCGGCGAAGAGGTAAGGCCACGGAGAGGGCGCCATCCGGTCCGCGCGAAAGGCCTCCACGTGCGGAGCCAGCAGAGGATCCAGCCCCTTCTCCCGAGCCCCCTCCAGGGCCCGCTCCAGCTCTTCCCGGGTGAAAGGGCCGGCCGGCGCCACCACCGCCACCCGCAACCCTTACTGACCTCCTTCGTGGTCCAGCGTCTGCCGCAAGAGCTCCTGCACTTCTTTGGGATTGGCCCGCCCTGCGGTGAGGCGCATCACTTGGCCCACCAGAAAACCGATGGCGGCCTTCTTCCCTTTGCGATAATCGGCCACCGCCTCAGGGTTTTCTTGGACCGCCTTCTCCACCGCCGGAAGAAGGGTATCCCGCCCCCCCATCTGGCGCAGGCCCTCCCGCTCCACCACCTCGCGAGGATCCTCGCCGCTGGTAAGGCTGTCGCGGAAGATCTTTTTGGCCACCGGCCCCGTGATGGCCTCTTCTTCCAGGAGCTGCAAGATGGTGGCCATCTGCTGGGGAGCCTGGGGAAAGGCTTCTACCGTCTTCCCCACTTCCTGCAGGAAACCCTGCAGCTCCCCCATCACCCAGTTGGCAGCGGCTGCGGGCTTGGCGCCGGCGGCTAGGGCTTTTTCGAACACATCCGCCAGGGAGGGTTCCCCCACCAGAAGGGAAGCCTGGTAGGGGGTAAGGCCTAGAGCCCGGTAACGCTGCTGGCGCTGGGAAGGGAGCTCAGGCAGAGTCTGCCGGATGGTTTGGAGCCAGGCAGGATCCAGCTCCAGGACCGGCAGATCCGGTTCGGGAAAATAGCGATAGTCGGCAGCTTCCTCTTTGGCCCGGGCGCTGCGGGTAGTACCCCTTTCTTCATCGAAGTGGCGGGTTTCCCGTACCACCGCCTGACCTGCCCGAAGAAGCTCTTCCTGGCGCTGGGCTTCATATTCGAGGGCCCGCTTCACGCTGCGGAAGGAGTTCATGTTCTTCACTTCCACCAGGGTGCCGAACGCCTCGGACCCCTTGGGACGCAAAGAGATGTTGGCATCGCAGCGAAGGCTGCCCTCCTCCATCCTGACGTTGCTGACGCCGGCGTAGAGGAGGATGGCCCGCAATTCCTGCAGAAAGCGGCGCGCTTCCTCGGGAGAGCGGATGTCGGGCTCCGTCACGATCTCGATGAGGGGCACCCCCGAGCGGTTGAGATCCACCAGGGACCCATCCCCCTGATCGTGGAGGGATTTCCCCGTATCCTCCTCCA
>JASBVX010000124.1 GCA_029960865.1 Bacillota bacterium
AAGATCCCCAGCGGGAGCTGCGCCAGGTTGGCCTGGTGGATGCCGCAGGAAGAGCTGCCACCTTTACCGGGAAGGAATGTCATCCCTGGGCAGGGGGGAAGACAGGGCCGGGGTGGGCTGCCCAAGGAAACATCCTGGCGGGTCCCCAGGTGGTGGAGACCCTGGGCCGAACCTTCGAGGCCGCCGGGGGGCCCCTGGCGGAGCGTCTCTTGGCAGCCCTGGCGGCAGGTGAGCAAGCGGGCGGCGATCGCCGCGGACGACAATCGGCGGCCCTTTTGGTGGTAAAGGACAAAGGGGGTTACGGAGGGTTCAACGATCGCTACATCGATCTCCGGGTCGATGATCACCTTCGCCCGGTGGAGGAGCTCCAGCGCCTCTACCGGACCTGGCGCCTCTACTTCGCTCCCAGCCAGGAAGAACCCATTGCGCTGGCAGGGAACCTTCTGGCAGAGCTTCAGAGCCTCATGCAAAAGCTCGGTTATTACCGGGGGGCCATCACGGGAGAATGGGATGCTCTAACGCAAGAAGCCTACCGCACCCTCATCGGCAGTGAAAACTTCGAGGAACGCCTTCCTTTCGATGCCCGGCACATTTATCCCGATATTCTCCAGTATCTCCGTGACAAAGCAGCCATGGGGGAGGGGTCCTGAAGGACCCCTCCAAAATTTCTCTCTTTCCCACAGCAGGAAAATCCCATTAAACGCAGAAACAAGACGGCCATAAGTTAAGGAAATGCAGTTTCACTATGTGAAACGGCATGAAGGAGGTGAGGAGACGGCCAGGGTGACCGTCGCTTCGTTGGGGAAAGCTCTGGATCTTTTGCAGCTCTTTACCCCCAGTCGCCCGGAGTGGAGCGTCAAAGAGCTGTCGGAGGTTACCGGCTATCCCAAAGGGAGCATATCCCGCATGCTGGCCACCTTCGTGGCCAGGGGCTTTCTCAGGCAGGACCCCCATACCCGCCGCTACCGCCTTGGCCCTGCTTTTCTGGTGGCGACCCGGCTGGTGCATGGTCACCTGGATTATGGATCCTTGGCGGAACCGGTGCTCCAGGAGCTGGCGGCCCGCACCAAAGAAACGGCCATATGGATGGTGAGGGTGGGCTGGAGGAGCCTTTGCCAGGCTACGGTGGAAAGCCCTTTTCCCGTGCGGATGGCGGCCGAAGTTGGCCGCTACGCCTCCCTCCATTCAGGGGCCTCCAACAAGCCTATCCTGGCCTTCATGGATGCGGGGGAAATCACCGAGTATCTCGACTCGCCCTACTTCGTCAGCCGGGGACCCCGGACCATCGTGGATGCCCAGAAACTGTGGGCGCATCTGGCCGATATTCGCCAGAAGGGGTACGCCGAAAGCGATTCCGAAGTGGAACCCGACATCCAGGCCTTTGGTGCGCCCGTCTTTGATGCCGGAGGAGCGGTTTTGGGGGCGGTGAGCGTAGCGGGGCCCTGCACCCGGATGAGCACCCATAACCCAGACGAAGTGATCGCCAGCGTCCAAAGGGCGGCTCAATCTTTAAGCTGGCAGCTAGGGTGGCGGGGCCCCTGGCCAGCACCCTGGCGACCCAAAGGCCTTGGCAAAGAGCCCATTTCAAGGGAGGGAACCCGGAGATGAAAATGAAGATCGTGACGACCTTGGTGGGGCTGGGTCTTCTGGTAGCGGCCTGCGGTGGGACTTCTACTCCCACTGCAGGTGGCGCCAGCGACGGCACCACCCCGCCCTCTTCCACAGGGCCCGTCACCGTCGTCATCGGTATCAACGCCGATCCACCCAACCTCGATCCCGGTAAATCCACCGCCCTGGTGGATCGGCAGGTGCAAAACGCCATCTACGACAAGCTTTACGATATCGACGAGAACCTCAAGGTCATTCCCATGCTGGCGGCTGATTTGCCCCAAATTTCCGCCGATGGGCTGGAGTACACCATCCCCCTGCGCCAGGGGATCCAGTTTACCGACGGTACCCCCTTCAATGCCGATGCGGTCGTCTTTACCCTGGATCGGTATCGCCAACCCGGTTCCGGCCGTTACAGCGAGCTATCCTCGGTGGACCGGGTGGAGAAGGTGGATGACTACACCATCAACATCTTCCTGAAGAAGCCCTATAGCCCCCTTCTCTACGTCCTCACCGACCGGGCGGGGATGATCCCCTCGCCCAAGGCCGTCCAGGAGCAGGGGGACCAGTACGGACAGCACCCTGTGGGGACCGGCCCCTTCATGTTCGAAAGCCGCATCAAAGGGGACCAGATCCTTCTCGTCAAGAACCCCAACTACTGGCGGCAGGGGCTTCCCAAGGCCGACAAGATCATCTACAAGGTGGTCCCTGACGACAACGTGAAGGTGGTCAACCTCCAGTCGGGCCAGCTGGACATCATCGATACGGTGCCGGCCCAGTCCATCGCGGAGCTGGAGGCCAACCCCAATCTGAAGGTCGCCATCGGAGATGGTTTGGGCTTCCAGCTTCCTCAACAATCAAAAGCCTCCCTTCGACAACGTCTACCTGCGGCAGGCCGTCGATCTGGCCATCGACCGGGAAACTCTGGTGAAGGTGGTCTTCCAGAATACCGCCAGCCCCGCCTACGGGCCCTTCCCGCCGGTGAGCCCCGCGGCGGCCGCATCGGGGACGCCACCCAAGGTGGATCTCCAGAAGGTCAAGGAGCTTTTGGCCAAAGGGGGTAAGCCCAACGGCTTTTCCTTCACCCTGAAGATCGCTCCCGGCCCCGTGGCCCAGCAGGTGGCCCAGGTGGTGGCCAACATGCTGGGGGAGGCGGGCATCCAGGTGGACATCAAGCAGGTGGAGTTCGGCACCCTCTTGGATGATCTGGACAAGGGCAACTACGAAGCCGGCGCCGTGGGGTGGAGCGGCCGCCCCGACCCCGACGGGAATATCTACGTGTGGCTCCATACCGACGGGAACCAGAACAACTCCAAGTACAGCAACCCCGAGGTGGACCGCCTCCTGGGGAAGGCCCGGGAGGTCACCGACATGAAGGAGCGGGTGGCCGTCTACACCCAGGTGATGGACATCGTCCATCGGGAATCGCCCTACGTGTACCTGTATTTCCCGAAGAACGTCCGGGGCTATTCCGCCAAGGTGGAAGGCTTCGTCAACTACCCCGACCAGATCATCCGGACGGCCAATCTGACGAAGAAACCGTGAGGTCTTGGGGATGGAGGGGAAGGGGCGTTCCCTTCCCCTTCGCCCCGCGAAAAGAGGTGAGGGATTGCTTCCGTACATCGCCCGCCGGGTCCTTTTGAGTATCCCCGTGCTCCTCATCGTCACCATCTTTGTCTTTGTCATCATGCGGGTTCTCCCTGGCAACCCGGGCCGGGCCATCCTGGGGCCCGAAGCCGATCCCGCCACCGTGGAGGCTTTCAACCGTGCCCACGGCCTGGACCAGCCCCTTCCCGTCCAGTACATCCGCTGGCTGGGAGACGTCCTCCGCGGGGATCTGGGGCGCTCCCTCATCGACGGGACGCCTGTCTCCACCCTCATCGCCCAGCGCCTTCCGGCCACCATCGAGCTGACGATCGGAGCCATGCTGGTGGCAGCCCTGATCGCCATCCCGGCCGGGATCATCGCCGCCACGCGGAGGGGGCAGGCCGTCGATCACGCAGGGACGATCCTGGCCCTGGCGGGCCTCTCCATCCCCCAGTTCTGGCTGGCCATCCTTCTCATTATGTACTTTTCCGTCCGCCTCGGGTGGCTGCCCGCCTCGGGGTATGTGCCCATCTGGCAGGATCCTCTCTTCAATCTCAAGGTGATGATCCTCCCCATCGTGGTGACAGGCCTGCGGGAATCGGCCGTCCTCATGCGGATGACCCGCTCCAGCCTTTTGGAAGTCCTGCACCAGGACTACATCCGCACGGCCCAAGCCAAGGGTCTTCCGGGATGGATCGTGGTGGTGCGCCACGGGGTGCGCAACTCCCTCATCCCCGTCCTGACCGTGGGAGGTCTGCAGCTGGCGGGTCTTCTGGGAGGCCTCGTCATCACGGAAACTATCTTTGTCATCCCCGGCTTCGGCCGCCTCATCGTGGACAGCATCTTCAACCGGGATCTCATCACCTTGCAGGGAGCGGTATTGGTGGCTGCAGCCATGGTGGTCCTGGTGAACCTTCTGGTGGATATCCTCTACGCCTGGCTGGATCCCCGTATCAAGGTGTCGGGGGGTGTACGGTCATGAGCGTCCGCAAAGGTATCCGCCGGTTTCTGCGCCATCGCTTGGCGGCTCTGGGAGCTTTGATCATCTTCTTTCTCATTGCCACCGCCCTCTTCGCCCCCTACCTGGCGCCGGAGAGCCCTGTACGCCAGGATTACAACGCTATTTTGCAGCCTCCTTCGGCCCAGCACCTTTTCGGCACTGACTTTTTGGGTCGGGATGTCCTCTCGCGCGTGATCTACGGTGCCAGAGCCTCCATCGAGGCCGGCCTCATTTCCGTGGGCCTGGCCATGGCCATCGGCATTCCCGTGGGCTTGGTCTCGGGCTACTTCGGGGGTTTTTGGGACGAAGCCATCATCATGCGCATCACCGATGCCCTGATGGCCTTCCCCTCCCTGATTCTGGCCCTGGCCATCGCTGCTGCCTTGGGGCCCAGCTTCACCAACGCCATGATCGCCATCGGGATCAGCCTGGTGCCCGGGTTTATCCGTTTGGCCAGGGGTCAGGTGCTGGCGGTCCGCGGGATGGAATACGTCCAGGCAGGGCGAGCCGCCGGGGCGGGCCATGTCTGGCAGATGGGAAAGCATATCCTCCCTAATATCCTGAGCCCTCTTCTGGTGCAGGCCACCTTGGCTATGGCGGCCGCCGTCATCGCCGAGGCCAGCCTCAGTTACCTGGGCCTGGGGACCCAGCCCCCCAACCCCAGCTGGGGATTTGATCTGCGGGCTGCCCAGGGTTATCTGACCGTGGCTCCTTGGCTGGCCTACTGGCCTGGGGCCGCCATCTTCGTGACGGTCCTTTCCTTCAACCTGGTGGGGGATGGCCTGCGCGATCTCCTGGATCCTCGTCTGCGCCAGTGAAGTTCCGGGTTAAAGCACCTGGAGGATGTAGCACTTGAGGTATTGGGATTCGGGATGGTCCAGGATCACCGGATGGTCTCGGGCTTGGCCCCTTCGCTCCATCAAACGGATGGAGCGATGGGCATCGGCGGCAGCATCCAGGAG
>JASBVX010000125.1 GCA_029960865.1 Bacillota bacterium
CGGGCAAAAAAGGCGCTGGAGGCGCTTGGGCATGAAGATCCATAGGGCCTACCGGCATGAACTCGATCCCAACGTGGAAGGGCGCATCCTTCTCACCAAGCGCGCCGGGGCTGCCCGCTTTGCCTACACTTGGGGCTCCCCCGGTGGAAAGAGATCTACGAGAACGAAGGCCGCAGCAAACGCGATGGAGCTCCACCAACTGAACCACCTGAAGAAGACGGACTTCCCGTGGATGGATGAGGTGTCCAAAAGGGGCGCCGCAGGAGGCGCTTCGGGACCTGGAGCGGGCGTTCAAGAACTTCTTTCGCGGGCCTCAAATCTGGCCGAAACGTCGGCCATCCCAACTTCTGCCGCAAACACGACCGGCGGGACAGCTTCACGCTGGACAACAGCAGCGGCACGATCGGCTCCTTCTGGATGGCGAAGACCGGCGCCACCCCGGTAAAGCGCGGCACGTCGTGCTGCCCCGGATCGGTTCTGGCCTACCGTGCTACACTGGAAGAAAGGAGGGTTCTCCTTGGCGGAAGATCGTTTTGATGTGCTGGTGATCGGGGCTGGGCCAGCGGGGCTGACGGCCGGGCTTTATGCCAGCCGGGCCGGCCTGAAGACGGCCATCGTGGAAAAGGGAGCCCCTGGCGGGCAGATCGCCACGACCGACCTGGTGGACAATTATCCCGGGTTTCCCGAGGGGATCTTGGGCCCGGATCTCAGCCAGCTCATGGAAAAGCAGGCGGTGCGCTTCGGATCTCAGCTGATCTACGACGAGGTGACGGGGCTTAAACCCCGGGAAGACGGCAGCTGGGAAGCTACCATGTACGGCGGGGCCAAGGTGGCCCGCACGGTGATCGTGGCTAGCGGCGCCTACGAGCGCAAGCTGGGTGCACCTGGAGAAGATCGGTTCCGGGGCCGGGGTGTGTCGTATTGTGCCATCTGCGACGGCGCTTTTTTCAAGGGCGGCAAGGTGGCTGTGGTGGGTGGGGGCGATTCGGCGCTGACGGAAGGCCTTTACCTCACTCGGGTCGTCGAGGAAGTGACCATCATCCATCGGCGGGATGAGCCGCGGGCAGCGTATGATCTGCAGCAAAGGGCCAAAGCCAATCCCAAGATCCGTTGGATCCTCTCCCATGTGGTGGAGGGGATGGAAGGGGATGACCAGCTGCGGAGATTGATCCTGCGCAGCACGAAGGATGGGTCCCTCCAGGAGCTCCAGGTGGACGGCGTGTTCATCTACATCGGTATGGTGCCCAACACAGGGTTCCTGGCGGGCGTGGTGGAGCGGGATGAAGCCGGGTACATTCTGGCGACTCCCAGCCTTCAGACCAGCGCTCCCGGCATTTGGGTGGCGGGGGATGCCCGGGCAGGCTCGCTGGCGCAGGTGTCGACTGCGGTGGGAGAGGGAGCCATCGCTGCCCTGGAGGCGGAAGCCTACCTGGGCCGGTGGGAAGCGGGGCAGAAGCCCCCGTGGCCCCGGCTGGAAAAGGTAACCCTATGAAGACGGAAGCGGATCTGCAGGATCTGAGGGAGGCGGTCCGAGACCTGGCCCAGCGGGTGATGGCCCCCCGGGCGGCCCAGGTGGACGCCAGGGGGGAATTCCCCTGGGACTACGTCCAGGCCCTCCGGGACCAGGGTTTCATGGGTTTGGCCATCCCGGAAGAGTATGGGGGCCTGGGAGCCGGGTTTGAGGCCTTGGCGGTGGCGGTGGAGGAGCTCTCGCGGGTCGATGCCGTGGGCGGCCTTTTGGTGGCGGTGCAGGTCCTGGGCACCCTGCCCATCATCCTGGGTGGGAACGAGGAACAAAAAAGACGCTACCTGCCCCAGGCGGCCAGCGGCCAGTGGTTGGCTGCCTTCGGTTTGACGGAACCCGAGGCGGGCTCCGACGCGGCCCACCTCACCACCCGGGCCGCCCGCAAAGGCGATCGTTACTACCTGACGGGGCGCAAGCACTTCATCACCAACGCAGGGGTGGCCGGCATCTATGTGGTCTTTGCCCGCACGGGGGAGGAAGGAGCCAGGGGCATTTCCGCCTTCGTGGTGGAGCCGGATACCCCCGGATTCACCCTGGGGCGCCTGCAGCACAAAATGGGCATCCGGGGATCGACCACCGGAGAACTGATCTTTGAGGAGGCGGAAGTGCCGGTGGAGAACCGGCTGGGCCAAGAGGGGGACGGCTTTCGCATCGCCATGGCCACCCTGGACCGAACCCGCAGCAACATCGCCGCCCAGGCCCTGGGGATCGCCCAGGGGGCTCTAGATGTGGCGGTGCGCTATGCGGGGGAGAGGCGCCAATTCGGGCAGGCCATCGGAGATTTCCAGGGGATCCAGTTCATGCTGGCCGATATGGCCACCCAGGTGGAAGCGGCGCGCCAGCTGACCTACCATGCCTGCCGGGCCCTGGATGAGGAAGGGCTGAGCCTGAGGCGCATGACCCCTTCCGTAGCGCGGCTGGCGGCCATGGCCAAGCTCTACGCCTCGGACGTGGCCATGAAGGTGTCCCAGGATGCAGTGCAGATCCTGGGCGGTTACGGCTACATGGTGGATTACCCGGCGGAGCGGATGATGCGGGATGCCAAAATCACCCAGATATATGAAGGGACGAATCAAATCCAGCGCTGGATCATCGGCCGGTCCTTGCTGGAGGATGCGGGTCATGGCCGAGACTAAAGGTCTTCTCTTGGAGGCGTTGGAAGGGGTCCCGCCGGCAGCGGTGGCCGCTTATTTTTGCCGCCTTGTCACCGAGGGCTGGGGATGGGACTGGGTGCAGATTCACCTCTGGGATGGGCGGCGCTGGGTGCTGCGGGCCCAGCAGGGAGAGCGCCGGCAGGAGGTGCCTTTCGAGAGGGCGGTGGAGGTGTGGGCGGTGAAGGCCCGGGTCCTGGGACCAGGGGATGTGGCCCTGGATGCCTCCGCCGATGCCTCCCTTGTGGCAGCCCTGAAGTGGGTGGCGGCCGCCGAGTCTTTCTTGCAGGCCCAGCGGCAGCCCGCTTCCCTGTGGGATCCGGCCACGGGCCTCTGGTCCCAGGGGCCCTTTGCTCGCCGGCTGGAGGAAGAAGTGGCCCGGTCCCTGCGTTTGCGCCAACCTTTGGCGCTGGTGCTTCTCTCCTTGGGGGAAGAGCGCTTCGAGAAAGAAGGCTGGGAAGAAGGGGTGGGCCAGATCCTGGGCAGCAGCATCCGCCTAGGGGATGTGGCAGCCCGGGAGGGAAGGCGGCGCTTTGCCCTCCTTCTGCCCGGAGCCGATGCGGCCGGGGCCGAGAGGGTGGCGGCCCGCGTGGTGCAGCGACTGCAGGGGACCGTCCCGAAAAGCCCCATCAGCGCGGGTGTGGCCGACATTCCGGCCGATGCCCAGGACGCCGGCAGCCTGCGGGCGGCGGCGGAAAAGGCCCTTTACCTGGCGGAGATGGCAGGGGGAGCGGTGCGGGCGGCAGGGGAGTCCTAGAAGAGAGGAACAGGCCAGCTCACAAGGACGAGGTATCCCAGAGAGAGCAGGAGGAGGAAGCCAAAGAACCGCTGCCAGGTCTGGCCGGGGTAACCCGGAACGCCCAGGGTGGCCCCTACCGCCAGACCTGTCAGGAAGCCTCCGGCATGGACGTAGTTGTTGATGTCGGAACCGGGCAGGAACCCATAGGCGAAGGCGAGGACGACGGTCAGGAGGACGCTCCGCAAAAAGCCCCCCCAGTTTTGCCGCTGGTGTACCAGGGTGCCCAGGTAGAGAAGGGCGCCGAAAAGGCCGAAGATGGCCCCTGAAGCCCCCACGGTGATGAGGTGGGAGCGGGGATCGAAAAGAAGCTCTGCCAGGGATCCGCCGACTCCCGCGAGGAAGAAGATGAGAAGAAGCCGGAGATGGCCAAAGGTGGACTCCACGATGCTCCCCGCGAACCAGAGGGCCAGGGTGTTCAGGGCCAGGTGGAGGACCCCGTAATGGAGGAAGATGGGGGTCACCAGCCGCCACCACTGGCCTGACCAGATGAGAATGTTTTCCTGGGCTCCGGCCCGCAGCAAGACTTGGAGGTTGGTGGAGCCGCCGTGCTGCTCCAGGGCGATCCACATGGCGACCATGACGGCCACCAGCGTGCCTGTCATCCAGGGTGTCCCTGCCCGCGGCGCGAGGGATGGCACCCGCTCTTCGTTTACCGGCAAAAATCCACCACCGTCTCGTAGAGGACCGAGAGGGCGAACTGCAGCCCTTTGATGGAGATCCGTTCGTCGATGCCGTGGACCCGCTCGTATTCTTCCCCTTCGGGAAGAGGGACAAACCCGTAGGTGGGAATGCCGGCGGGGCGCAGCCAGGAACCGTCGGTGCCACCTGTGAGCATGGTGGGGATGAGGGGGCTCTCGGGCCGGTGACGGGCCAGGGCTCTCTTCATGCTCTCCACCAGGGGATGGTCCAGGGGGGAGGTGGGGCTCCCGGCCGTCAGGGGCATTTTCACCTCCACTTTTTCGTGGAGGCCGGAGGTCCGCAGGACTTCTCGCAGCCAGTGTTCCATGGAAGCCGAGGTCTCCCCCGGGAGAAGGCGGCAGTCGCAGACCGCCCGGGCCTCGGCGGGAATGACGTTGGGGCGGGAACCGGCCGAGAGCATGGTGGGGGCCACGGTGTTGTGGAGAAGGGCCCAGAGGGTCCAGCGGTGCTGGGGATGCTGGAAGCGGCGGAACGCATCGGCGGCTTTCCCGGGGTTGAGGAAATCCAGGAGAAGGCTTTTCATGGGTTCTTCCTGGTAGCGGGCCATGCTTTCCACCATGGCCCGCACCGGTTTCGTGACGAGAAGGGGAGGCTCGGCCCTGGCCAGGGCTTCCAGGGCCCGGGCCAGCCACAGGAGGGCGTTGTCTTCGTGGGGCACGGACCCGTGACCGGGGGTGCCCCGGGCCACCAGTTCAAAGGCGGCGGAGACTTTCTCCGCCGGCTGGTAGGTGAAATAGGACCGGGATCCCAGGCGGATCTCCTCGCCGCCTCCTTCGTTCAGGGCGGCAGCCGCCCGGATGGCTTGCAGGTGATGTTCCACCATCCATCCGGCGCCCGCATGGCCTCCCGCTTCCTCGTCGGCGTTGAACATCACCTTGAGGGGGCGGCGCAGGGTCGGGCCTTCTTCTTTGAGAATCTTCACCAGGACCACCCAGATGGCCACCAGGTGCTTCATGTCCAGCGCTCCTCGGCCCCAGACATA
>JASBVX010000126.1 GCA_029960865.1 Bacillota bacterium
TGCGACGGAAGCCTGTGAACCCCGTCAGGTCCGGGAGGAAGCAGCGGTAAGCAGTATCTTCCGGGTGCCACAGGGGTGCCGGGTCTGAGCCTTGGATCAGGCTTTACGACCAGATCCGCAGAGTCGGAGCCAGGTGCACGGCCAATCTCTTTTTTCAGAAGCTTTTGGGGGTGGCGTTCTGCCCTACGAAGCGCTCTACCGCAAATTCAGGCCGCGCCGTTTTGCCGATGTGGTGGGTCAGGAGCATGTGACCAGGCCCTTGCGCCAGGCGGTGGCCAGGGGACGGGTGGCCCACGCCTACCTCTTCACCGGTCCCAGGGGAACCGGCAAGACCTCGGTGGCACGCATTTTGGGGCAGGCCCTTTTGTGCGAACGTCCCCAGGAGGGGGAGCCTTGCGGCACATGCCCATCCTGCGTTGCTGTCCGGGAAGGGCGCCTGTTGGCCCTCGAAGAGATGGATGCTGCCAGCAACCGCCGGGTGGAAGACATCCGGGACATCCGGGAGCGGGTCAACCTGGCGGGAGGTGCTGGCGGCAAGCGGGTCTTCATCCTGGATGAGGTCCACATGCTGACGGATGTGGCGGCCAACGCCCTCTTGAAAACTCTGGAGGAACCGCCTCCTCATGTGGTCTTCGTCCTGGCCACCACGGAACCCAGGAAGGTCTTGAGCACCATCCAGTCCCGGTGCCAGCGCTACGACTTCCACCGCCTGACCCCAGACGCCATCGCCTCCCAACTCTCCACCGTGGCCGGGGAGGTGGGCGTTGCTCTGGAACCGGAAGCTTTGCGCCTTTTGGCCCAAAAGGCCGACGGCAGCCTGCGGGATGGCCTCTCCCTCCTGGATCAATGCCTCAGCGGGGCCGGAGCCCAGGTGACGGCGGCCGATGTGGCCCGCATCCTGGGGACGGCCACCCATGAAGAGCTGACGGGGCTGGCCCATGCGGTGGAAAGAGGCGACGCCGCCGGGGTTTGGGAAAGCATCGGCGCGATTTACCGGCAGGGGCGGGATCTTCAACAGGTGGTGCGGGATCTGGCCCAGTACTGGCGGGATGAGTGGTCGGATGCCAGCCTGGACCGCCAGAAAAGGATTCTGCAACTCCTGGAAGGCCTTTTGGAGCTGGAGGGGGAGCTCCGCTGGGGGGCTCTGCCGCGCCTGACGGTGGAGGTGAGGCTGGCTCTTCTGGCGGGAAGAGGGATGCTTGGGGGAACCGAGGCAGGAGCATCGCCCCCTGGGGCCGCCGCCGACGAAAAACCTTCCGACCATCGCCGGGATGGCGTGCTTCCCAAGGCCCCTTCAGGGGATGGGCAGCAGCGGGAGGACTCGCTGGCACGGGCCTCGACCCCCACCCCATCGGCCGCAGGGGAGGATTTCTGGCCTCTCTTATGCCGGAAGGCCGAGAAGCGCAAGGCGGGTGTCACCTCCCTTCTGGACCAGGCCCGCTACCAGCTGGCGGGCAAGGAGCTCCGCCTCTACTTCCGGACAGAGATCCATTTCGGGATTTTCAAAAAGCCCGGCCACCTGGAAGCGGTGCGCCAGGCGGCGGCGGAATTGTTGGGGGAGGACACGGTGGTGAAGGTCTTTCCCCCGGGGGAGGATGAGCCCTCTGGCCCGGACCGGCGGGACTGGGTACAGGAAGTGGCGGAGCTGGTGGGAGGAAAGATCACGGGACGGAGGGAATCTCAGATGAAGATCCTGGAGGATACCCGGGGATGGGAAGACAAAGGGGGGCGTGATGGGGATGGCTAACCTGGGCGATATGGGGCGGATGATGAAGCAAATTCAAAAGATGCAAGACGATCTCCTGGCGGTGCAAGAGAAGCTGGGTACCCTGGAGATCGAGGGGACCGCCGGAGGAGGGGCCGTGAAGGCGGTTTGCAACGGCAGGGCCGAGCTTTTGCGCCTTTCTTTGCAGCCGGAAGTGGTGGACCCTGCCGATCCCGAGATGCTGGCCGATCTGGTGGTGGCGGCCGTCAACGAAGCCATGCGGCTGGCCCGCAAAAAGGCCGACGAGGAGATGGCCCGGGTCACGGGCGGGCTGCAGCTTCCCGGGCTTCCTTTCTGAGATGGTTTCCTTCACTGGACCTATTGCCCAGCTCCTGGATGAGCTGGGGCGGCTGCCGGGCATCGGCCCCAAGTCGGCGCAGCGTCTGGCCTTCTACCTTCTCGAGCGGCCCCGGGGGGAAGTGGAACGGCTGGCCTCCGCCCTGGTGGAGGCCCGGGAAAGAGTCCGCCGCTGCGCCATCTGCTGTGACTGGACCGATCAGGAGGTCTGTCCCATCTGCCAGGACCCCCGCCGGGATCCTTCCCTCATCTGCGTGGTGGAGCATCCCAAGGATGTGCGGGCTCTGGAGAAGACCGGCCAGTTCCGGGGGCGATACCACGTTCTCCATGGAGCCCTTTCTCCCCTCGATGACGTAGGCCCGGAAGATCTCACCCTGGTGCAGCTGAGAAAGCGGCTGGAAGAAGGGGGCGTCCAGGAGCTGATTGTCGCCACCGATCCCGATATGGAAGGGGAAGCGACCGCCTTTGAGCTGGTGCGCCTGGCGCGTCCTTTCGGCATCAAGGTGACCCGTTTGGCCCGGGGGCTTCCAGAAGGAGCCGACCTGGATTACGCCGACGATTCCACCCTGCGCCTGGCGCTGGAGGGCCGCCGGGAACTCTGAATCAACCCCCATGCATAAAGCGGGGGGCCAGGCACCAAACTTCCAGAGAGAGCATAGATTCCTGTCTTTGGGAGGAAGGGTGTCATGTCCCTTGATTGGCAAAAGCTCTATGAAACGGCCCTCCACGTGGGGCGGCAGGCCGTGGAACGTCTGACAGGCCACAAAGAAGAGGATCCTTCCCTGGCGGAATGGGATGCCGTGGAAAAAGCCCGGCGGGAATGGCATCTGGCCCAGGCCTATTTCGACGCCGTGGATCACCCGGATCTGGTGGAACAGGCGGTCCACCGGATTCTTGCCGCGGAACGCCACTACATCTACCTCCTGCGCCAGGCCAGGGAAAAGGGCCTGCAGTACCCTTTCATCCCCCACTAAGCTCAAGCCGTCTCCTTACGGCATAAGATGTGGGGGAGGGAACCCCCTTTGTTCTATGCTCTGGCCGGCCTGGCCCTCATCCTCTTGAGCCTCTTGCTATTCCACCCTTTCTGGCGCTTTTTGCCCCTTCTGATCCTCAGGACAGCTCTGGGAGCGCTGGCCCTCTGGGTTTTGCACTGGCCGATGGGTTACCTGGGAGGGACCCTTGGTCTCAACCTAGGCACGGCGCTGGTGGCAGGGGTGCTGGAGGTGCCGGGTGTTCTTCTCCTGGTGGCCCTGGCCTTTTGGTCCTGAGAAGGGAGGCTTATACTAGCCTCTGGTGATGGCTTTTGACGGTGCGGGTTCGTTTTGCTCCCAGTCCCACCGGCTACCTCCACATCGGGGGAGCCCGGACGGCGCTTTTTAACTGGTTTTTTGCCCGGCATGAGGGGGGAAAGCTCATTTTGAGGGTGGAAGACACCGACCCTTCCCGCTCGCGGGAAGAGCTGGTGCGGCCCCTTCTGGATAGCTTTGCTTGGCTGGGCATCGATTTCGACGAGGGACCCCATGCGGGAGGCCCCTACGGGCCCTATTTCCAGGCTCAGCGTTTGCAGCGCCACCAGGAGGCGGCCCAGCGCCTGGAGGCGGAAGGAAAAGCTTATCGTTGCTACTGCACCCCGGAAGAACTGGCGGAGCGGCGGGAAGCGATGCAAAGGGAAGGGAAACCTCCCCGCTATGACGGCCACTGCCGCAACCTGACCCCTGAGGAGCGCAAGGCTCTGGAGGCGCAGGGGCGAAAGGCCGCCTTGCGCCTCAAGGTACCGGAAGAAGGGGCCATCATAGTTCATGACCTCATCCGGGGTGAGGTGACCTTTTCCTTCGCCCAGCTGGACGATTTTGTTCTTCTGCGCAGCGACGGTACGCCCACTTACAACTTTGCCGTGGTGGTGGACGACAGCGACATGGCCATCACCCATGTGATCCGGGCGGAAGAACATCTCTCCAACACCCCTAAGCAGCTTTTGGTTTACGAAGCCTTGGGCCTGAAACCGCCTGTCTTCGCCCACGTGCCCATGGTCCTGGCCCCTGACCGTTCCAAGCTCAGCAAACGCCATGGGGCGGTGGCGGTGGAGGAGTTCCGGGAAGAGGGCTTTCTGCCTGAGGCCGTCGTCAACTACCTGGCCCTTTTGGGGTGGTCCCCGGGAAGCGAGGAGGAGGTCTTGCCGGTGGCAGAGATCATCCGGCGGTTTCGCCTGGAAGATGTGGGCAAGACGGCCTCCATCTACGATGTGGGGAAGATGGAATGGCTGAACGGCCAGTGGATCCGCCGTTTGCCGGTAGAGGAGCTCCTTTTGCGGGGCCGCCCTTTTCTGGAGGAGGCGGGCCTTTGGCCAGGGGCAGAGGGGGAAGCCAGGGAAAGGCTTTTGCAGGCCCTAACGTTGGCCCAACCCCGCTTGCGCACCCTGCGGGATCTTCCCGACGGCGTGGCGTATGCCTTGCGGGCTCCTGACACCTACGACGAAAAAGGGCGGGCAAAATACTTTGAGGGGGAAGCGGCAAAGGAGATCCTTGCCTTGTGCGCCGATTTGGTGGAGGGGCTGGCGGCTCGCCGTGAGTGGCGGCGAGAATCCATCGAGAAAGCCTACCGGGAAGAGGCGGAGAAACGGGGACTGAAACCGGCGGAACTGATCCACCGCACCCGGCTGGCGGTGACAGGCAAAACGATGGGGCCGGGCCTGTTTGAATTGCTGGAGATCCTTCCTCCGGAGGAGGTGGCTCGGCGGCTGCGCCGGGCGGCCAGCCGGATCGCCCCCTGACGAGCATGAAAAAGCCGGGCTTCCAAGGCCCGGCTTTTTCGATCCGCGATGGGTTCATGGAGTTCTCATGCGGACCATCCGTATTGCCAGACCGATCCCCACTGCAAAGGAGAGCCCCATCAGCAGGTAGAAGGAGAATCCTTCATGCTCTATGGGGAGGTCCACGTTCATGGACCAGAAGGATGCGACGGCGGTGGGGACCGCAGCGGCGATGATGATGGCCGTGAGGGCTTTCATGACGTTATT
>JASBVX010000127.1 GCA_029960865.1 Bacillota bacterium
CTTGGCGATCTTTGCCGCCAAAGGTGATGTTGTTCATGGTGCCCTGGCCGGCCGCCGGAATCCTCTGGGGAAGGGCCTGGCTGAGGGCCCCCAGGACCACATCCACCGTCCGCTGGCTTGTTTCCACATTTCCTGCCGACACCGCCGCCGGGGGAAGGGCATCCAGGATGGTGCCAGGCCGGGTCAAAATGGTGAGGGGGCGGAAGCCCCCCTCGTTGCTGGGGATCGCTTCAGGGATGGCAGCCCTGAAGGCATAGAAGGAGGCGCTCTCGGTGATGGCCCGCACCGCATTGATGCTCCCTTCCACCTGGGGGTCGCTCTCGCGGAAATCCAGGATGGCCTCATCTCCCTGGATGGTCAACGTGAGGCGCAGGGCCACATCCTCCCGCCCTCGCCCGTCGCCATCGAGGTAATCTTCAAAATGGTAGTGGCCGTCGGGAAGCTCGGAAATAAGGGCACGGGTCATCCGCTCCGCATAGTCCTGGAGGGCCTTGCCGTAGAAGAGGACTTTCTCTCGACCTTCATCCTCCACATATTTCAAGAGGCGCCGCGCCCCCACCGCATTGGCCGCCAGCTGGGCCAAAAGATCCCCTCGGCGCTCGTCAGGGGTGCGGACATTCCGCAAGAGAAGGGCCAGGACATCCTCCTGCAGTTCTCCCTCCTTCATGAGGCGCACGGGAGGGATGATGATCCCCTCCTGATAGAGCTCGCTGGCCAGGGGCAAACTCCCCGGGCTCATGCCCCCCACATCGGCGTGGTGAGCCCGGTTGGCCACATAGAAGAGGGGCTTACCTTCCCCGGGACAGAAAACCCCCTGCACCAGGGTGATGTCGGGAAGATGGGTTCCCCCGCGGTAAGGATCGTTTAAGACCACCCCGTCCCCCGGGGCGAAGGTGAAGGCTTTGACGGCCGCCTCCACACTGCGCGGCATGGAACCCAGATGGACCGGCATGTGCTCTGCCTGGGCAATCGTCTTCCTATCGCCATCGAAGACGGCACAGGAATAATCCCGCCGCTCCTTGATGTTGGGGCTAAAGCCCGTCCGCCGGAGGGTCTCCCCCATCTCTTCCGCCACCGCCTGATAGAGATGCTTGAAGATCTCCAGGGTCACCGGATCCTCTTTCATGCCTTGTCCTCCCATCCCACGTGCACCACCCCGCGCTCATCCATCTCCCCCAGGGCCCCCGGGGGGATGAGCAGGGTGGAGGAATCCTCCAGGATCACCGCCGGTCCCCGGAGCGCTTGGCCGGCGGGCCAGCTCTCCCGCAGGTAAAAAGGCGTCTTCAGAGTCTCTCCGGCAAAACGGAGCTCTTCTTCCAGAGCCGGCTTCCACGGCCCCTTGGCTTCCCACACCGGCAGGGGCACGTCCGGCAGGGGGGCGAAGGTTCTCCCGTGAAGGCTGACGCACTCCACCGGGTCGCCGGGGTGCTGCTGCAGGTAAAACTGCTGGTGCATCTGGTGGAAAAGGGCCACTGTTGACGGAATATCCCCCTGCCAGGGCACTGCGAGCTCATATGCCTCGCCGCGATAGCGAAGGTCCAGGGAAGCTTCAAAAGAAAGGTCCTCAGGCGCAAACCCCTCCTGCGAGAGAACTTCCCTCCCCGCCGCCTCCAGCGCCAAAAGAATCTTCTCCAGGGGTTCCTTGACCTCGGGGCGCAGTTCCTCGAGAAAACTTTGCATGTGGTGGGAGATGGCCGGCGCCAGGGCCAACCCCCAGGCGGAAAGGGTGCCGGCGGCCGGCGGGAAAAGAATCTCTTTCATGCCCATGGCCCGGGCCAGGGACACCGCATGGAGGCCTCCCGCCCCGCCAAAGCTCACCAGGGCAAAATGGGCGGGATCGTATCCCTTTTCCGCCGTCACCCGGCGGATCGCCCGCACCATGGTGGCTTCCGCCACCTGGATAACCCCTTCCGCCAGATCTTCCAGGGAGAGCTCCTGGGACCGCACCTGGCGCCCTTCTGCCTGCAAGCGGCGGAAGGCTTCCTCCGCCGCTTCCGGGGAAAGGGTCAAACGGCCCCCAAGGAAATGGGCCGCCGGGATCCGTTTCAAGAAGACATGGGCGTCGGTCACCGTCACCCGTTCGCCTCCCAGGCCATAGCTGGCCGGCCCTGGACGGGCGCCGGCCGATTGGGGACCGACCTGAAGGCTTCCCCCCGGATCAAACCGGGCCAGGGAACCGCCCCCGGCCCCCACCGTGTGGATGTCCACCCGGGGCATTCGCAGGGGCAGGCCCCCGATGAGCCCTTCCCGGGTGAGGGGGATCTCTCCCGGCAAGAGGGCCACATCGGTGCTGGTCCCTCCCATGTCGAAGGTGACCACTTCTTTGAGGCCCAACCCTTTCGCCAGGTGGTGGGCCGCCACCGCTCCCCCCGCCGGGCCGGAGAGCATCATGGCCGCCGGCTGGCTCAAGATGCTTTGGGGGGAAAGATGCCCCCCCGACGACGCCATCACCCGCAAACGGGGCATCGTCTTCTGCAGCTCTTTAAGGTAACCGTCCACCTTGGGGGCGATGTAGGCCGAAATGACGGTGGTGCTGGTGCGCTCATACTCCCTGTACTCCGGGTTCACCTCCGAGGAGAGATAGACGTACCCTTGCCGGGGCGCCAGCTTCTGGCGGAGACGCGCTTCATGCTCGGGGAACTCGTAGGCGTGGAGAAGGCAGATGGCCACCGCTTCCGCCCCATATTCCCGGACCCATTTAAGGGCCTTTTCCATCTCTTCCTCCGTCAAGGGAAGGAGAACCTCAGACCCCGGAGCCACCCGCTCCCGCACCCCCAGCCGGCCTTCCCTGGGCACCAAGGGCTCGGGTTTGGGGCTTTTGAGATCATAGATCCCCATGCGGTCCTGGCGCCCGATCTCCATGACGTCTTCAAAACCCGCGGTGGTGAGGAGGGCTACCTTGGCTCCCTTTCGCTCCAGAAACGCGTTGGTGGCCACCGTCGACCCATGGATGATGAGCACCTCCGGGGATATACCCAGCTCCCCCAACCCCTGAAGCACCGCCTCATGGGGTGCATCGGGGGTGGAAAGAACTTTGTGGCTCTGAATACCTTCAGGGGAAAAAAGGACAAAATCGGTAAAGGTTCCACCGATATCGATGCCGATCCGCAGCACGGCAAGCCTCCCTACCCCCAGCCAGTCTAAAGGATTTTGCAGGGGCTGCCAAAAGGTAAGGGGGCCTTCCTCCGGCCCCCTCCCTTTTCCCTTCTTCCCGATTTTCCTTCTTATCCCATGGGTTTTACCAGTTCCAGGCGTCGACGCTCAGAAGCAGGATGAGGGCCGAGGCCAAAGCCCAGTTCTTCAAGTGATTGCTCATCTCGTTCGTCCGGGCCATGGGATCCTCCACGGTCCAGAAGTTATGCATCAAGAGGGCAGCCGACACCAGGAAGAGGGCCAGCACCGCCAGGCCCCACTGCACGTACATCCCCAAGAGGATGGTGATACCGCCGAATAGAAGCATGAGACCCGTTACGACCACCGCCAGACCCGGAGCGGGGACCTTTTTGTAGCTGGTGTACTGGGTCATGGCCTTGTAACCCAGAAAGTGGTTGAGGCCGCTGAAGATGAAGTAGAGGCCCAGAATGACCCGAGCCCCATCCAAAAGCCACTGCATAGCACCACTCCCTCATTCTTTTTGGGTCTTCAAAGAGACCCCTAATACTATATGTTCTGCCTTTGCTATATGTCCACAACTTTTAGTGGGCAGAAGGGTTGCGATACAATAATGCGGAAAGGAGGCACCGCCGTGGTGCAGGATGTCTGCCCAATCGCCCGCACCGCCGCCCTCATCGGGGATGTCTACGTGCTTTTGATCCTCAGGGATCTTCGCGATGGGCCCCAGCGTTTCACCAGCCTCGAGCGTTCGATCGGGGTTAACCCCCGGACCTTGAGCAACCGGCTGCACCGCATGGAAGCGGAAGGGCTCCTGGTCCGCCGCCAGTATCCGGAGATCCCTCCGCGGGTGGAATACGATCTGACCGAAATGGGGAGAGCCCTGATCCCCCTCCTGGACATGATGCGCCAGTGGGGAGAAGCCTGGATTCCCTACCCTTCCCCTACCCTTTAAGCGGTCTTTCGCCTGGAACCCAGGATGGCAGCCGCCATTCCCAGGACAAGAAGGGCCGCCACATAGTATCCGCCTGCAGCCCAGCCCCAGTTTTTCACCACATAGGTGCTGACGAAAGGCGTTGTTCCCGCCACAAGGGCATTGCCCATCTGATAGGCGAAACTCACCCCGGTGGTGCGGGCCAAAGTGGGAAAGAGGGAAGAAAGGAAGCTAGCCTGAGGGGCATAGGCTACCCCGTGGGAAAAGCCTCCAAGAAGAACGGCGAACACCAGAATCGCGAGATGGCCAAAAGCCACCCCCGCCAAAAGCCCTGTCCCCGTCATCCCCAAAAGGCCGGCAAAGATAAAGGGCAGCGTCCCATGCTTTTCTCCCCAAACCCCCCCGAGGATCACGCCTAAGAGCTCCGCCAGGCCGAAACCGAAGACGATGAGAAGATAAAAGTTGGTGTCAATAAGGCCCTGGGCCCTGGCGGTGCCCGGGAGGGTCGTTCAGCTGTACATGAACCCAGCCCCCACGGCCCCCGTCAAAAAGGTCCCGGCCACCACCTGCCAGGGATAATGGCTGAGGACGGTGCCGATGGGATTAGGGACTTCCTCGGCTTTCTCCTTGGCCTCTTGGTATTCCGCCGCTTCGGGAAAGCGCAGGCGAAAAAGGAGCCCCACGAAAACCATCACCACGGAGAAGAGAAAGGCCAGGCGCCAGGCCCAGCTCAAGACTGCCTCACCTAAAAGATGCTCGAGGAAAAGGAGCATCCCGGCAGCCAGAAGGATGCCCAAGGGCACACCACTTTGCACCAGAATCTGCGCCACAGTCTTCCTGGGGGTCATAGAAACCGCCGCCTGGAGACCCGCCTCCTTCAGGGGGCGGGAGGAAAGGCGGCTAAACCTCCTTTCTTTTAAGGCGTCCACATTCTCCAGGAACACGGAGCAAGCACAACAATATCTTCACGGCGGGCATTTTGCGTGAGTCGTTTCCCATCCCGCATCGCGTGCAGGCTCAACTTTCCACCCA
>JASBVX010000128.1 GCA_029960865.1 Bacillota bacterium
TGGTCTACACCGAGGCATGGAAAGAAGCTTGGCTCCGGATCGATCCAGCCCTCTTGGCCGCCCATGGCGCCGTCAGCCGGGAAGTGACCTTGGAGCTGGCCCGCCAGCTGCGAAAGGCGACGAAAGCCCACCTGACGGGAGCCGTCACGTGTTATGCGGGCCCTGCGGACCCGGAGGATCGGGAGCCAGTGGGCACGACCTTTGTGGCCTGGAGCAGCGAGGAGGGGGAAGGGGTGGAAAAGCGCACCTACGCCGGGTCCCGTTCCTCCATTCGGGAGCGGGCAGCATGGGCTCTTCTGGCCCTTCTCTGGGAACAGCTCCACCCGTGAGGCTGGGCATGCGCGCCTTTCTGGCCGGGGTGGTCGTGGCCCTTCTCCTCCTTCCCTACTACGCCGTGGTGCGCCAGGACATGAAGGGTCTTTCCCTCACGTGGCGAGCCGACCTCAGCCCCGAGGGAAAAACCGTCTTCTCCCTCCCACCCCTGGGGGAAGCTTTTGCCCTCACCCATGGCGCCCCCCTGGCCCTCACGGTCCGCCTGGACGGCCTCCATCTGGGAACGTTAAGAAAGGCGCTCCAGGAAGCCACCGGTCCAGAGCTCTTTCCCCATCTGGAAAGGGAACTCCGCCACGGTGCCTTGCGCCTGGTAGAGAAAAGCCTTCTCTGGGCAGCTCTTTTGGGAGGAGCCGCCGGGATCCTGGCCAGCCGGCGCCGGTGGCCCCTGGCTCTTTGGGGCGCCCTGGGGGGCAGCCTGCCCGTGGCCCTCCTTTTCGCCTGGACAGGGCTGAGCTACGATGTCCAGTCCCTCCAGAAACCCCAGTTCCAGGGGGCTCTAGAGGCAGCGCCCGCCGTGGTGGAGCTGATGTCCAATACGGTCGATACCTGGAGGTCCTTTGAAAGCTACCTCCTCTCTGTCGCCGATGGATTGCGCCAGTTCTCCCAGGCGGTGGAGACCCTGGCTCCTGCCGACGCCGACGCCGCAGGCCCCACGGTCCTTCTGGTCTCCGACATCCACTCCAATCCCCTGGCCCTCAGCCTGATGGCCCGCATGATCGAGGCTTACCACGTGGATCTGGTGGTGGATGCCGGGGACCTGGTGGATTGGGGTACCGGCCTGGAGACCAGCTTTCTCGAAGGAATCGGCCAGCTGGGGGTGCCTTACGTCCTGGTGCCGGGAAACCACGATGGGCCCGAGGAACTGGCGGCCCTCAGCAAGATACCCCAAGTGACGGTCCTCAGCGAAGGCTGGATCGAGGTGGCGGGGATCCGCATCGTAGGGGAAAGGGATCCGTCGAGCCGGGGATCTTCGCCTGCCGTAGCCCCTCCCCGTGAGCTGGAGGGCCAAGCCCAGCGGCTGCGGGCGACCCTGCAATCCCTCCCGCAGCCTCCTCACCTTCTGGTGGCCCACAATCCCCTGGTTACGGAGAAATTTTACGGGTACGCTCCCCTGCTGGTGGCGGGTCATACCCATCGCCTGGAAATCAAAGAAGCCCTGGGGAGCGCCTACCTCAATGTCGGCACCACCGGCGCGGCCGGCATTCGCGGGCTGGCCGCTTGGAAGAAGGTCCCCTACAGCCTCATGGTGCTCCACTTCCAGGAGGAGGAGGGGCGGCTCATCCCCTGGGCGGTGGATGCGGTGGTGATGGAAGCCTCCGGCCAGCAGGTGGAAGTGCAAAGGACCCTCCTCTTCTCCCACCCGTGACGAACATGCGTTTGATATGCTATTCCCGAAGGGCAAAGGGGGAAGTACCATGGAAGGGTTAGAAGGAAAGATAATGCCTGTGGGAGAAAATGGTAAGGAGGGGAGGCGAGTGGCCGGCATGCAGGAGCGCCAGCGAGCGTTGGATATGGCGGTGTCACAGATCGAGCGCCAGTTCGGCAAAGGGTCCATCATGCGGCTGGGGGATGTGACGAAGCTCCAGGTGGAGGTGATCCCCACGGGATCCCTGGCCCTGGATCTGGCCCTAGGGGTGGGAGGGATTCCGCGGGGCCGCATCCTGGAGATCTTTGGGCCGGAATCCTCGGGGAAAACGTCGGTGGCCCTCCACATGGTGGCCCAGGCCCAGAAGCTGGGAGGGGTGGCGGCCTTCATCGACGCGGAGCATGCCCTGGATCCCCATTATGCCCAGCGGCTGGGGGTGCAGGTGGACGATCTTCTCATCAGCCAGCCTGATACAGGGGAGCAGGCTTTGGAGATCACCGATGCCTTGGTGCGGTCAGGGGCGGTGGACATCGTGGTGGTGGATTCGGTGGCGGCCCTGGTGCCCCGGGCCGAGATCGAAGGGGAGATGGGGGATTCCCATGTGGGCCTGCAGGCCCGTTTGATGTCTCAAGCTCTCCGCAAGCTTACCGGGGCCACCAGCAAATCCCACACCTGCGTTATCTTCATCAACCAGATCCGGGAAAAGGTCGGGGTGATGTTCGGGAATCCCGAAGTGACCCCGGGGGGAAGGGCCTTGAAGTTTTTCTCCTCGCTCCGCATCGACGTCCGGCGCATCGATACCTTGAAAAAAGGAACGGAGCCCATCGGCATCCGGGTGCGGGCCAAAGTGGTGAAAAATAAAGTGGCCCCTCCCTTCCGCCAGGCGGAATTCGACCTCCTCTATGGTTCCGGTATCTCCAAGGAAGGGGATCTTCTCGACATCGGGCAGCAATTGGGCGTGGTGGATAAGGCGGGCGCCTGGTATTCGTACGGTGATCAGCGACTGGGCCAGGGGCGGGACAATGCCCGGGACTATTTGCGAGAGCATCCGGATACGGCCGCTGCCATCGAGGAGGAGATTCGCCGCCAGTTTCAACTGGGCAGGTCCGGGGTGGGGGCGGCTGCCGAGGAGGAGGTAACCCCTGAATGAACTTTGACTTGGATCCGTCCCATCGCCTGCTGCGGGATACGGTGCGGGAGTTTTCTCAGGAAGCGGTGGCCCGAGATATCCGCGCCCGGGATGAGGCCCGGCGCTTCCCTGAAGAGCTGATCAAGCCCATGGCGGAGCTGGGTCTTTGGGGGCTCACCTTCCCCGAATCCTACGGTGGGGCGGGAGGGGACACCCTGGCTTTGGCTCTGACCCTGGAGGAGCTGGCGAAGGTGGATGCGTCCCTGGCCTTGACCCTGGCCGCCCACATATCCCTGGCGGCGATGCCCATCTACCGTTTCGGCACGGAAGAGCAGAAGCGCCGGTATCTGGTGCCTCTGGCCCAGGGGGAATACCTGGGCTGCTTTGGTCTGACGGAGCCCGATGCCGGCTCCGATGCCGCCTCCCTCACCACCCGGGCCGAAAGACTTCCTCAAGGGGGCTATCACATCCGGGGGAGAAAGCTCTACATCACCAACGCTTACTATGCGGGGGTGATGGTTTTGGCGGCTTCCACCTCCCCCGAAAAGAAGGGGCGGGGCATCACGGCCTTTCTCCTGCCCAAAGGGAACTTTACCGTGGGCCGGGCGATTCCCAAGATGGGCCTCCACAGCTCCGACACCCGCGAAGTCCTCCTGGACGATGTGACGGCGGCGGATGACCAGGTCCTGGGCCGGGTGGATGAAGGGTACCATATTTTCCTTGAGACCCTGGATGGCGGCCGCATCGGCATCGGCGCCCTTTCCGTCGGCATCGCCCAGGGGGCGCTGGATGTGGCCCTCGATTATGCCCGGAAGCGCCATCAGTTCGGGCGGGCCCTCTCCCAGTTCCAGGCGATCCAGTTCAAGCTGGCGTCCCTCCACGCCCGCATCGAGACGGCTCGCCTCGCCGTCTGGTATGCGGCCTGGCTGCGGGACCAGGGCCGCCCCTACAAGAAAGAGGCGGCCATCGCCAAGCTGCAAGCCTCCACCCTGGCAGTGGATGCCACCCGGGAGGCGGTGCAAATCCTGGGCGGGGCCGGCTATACTGCGGACTACCCTGTGGAGCGCTATTATCGGGATGCCAAGCTGATGGAAATCGGGGAAGGCACCAGCGAAGTGCAGCATCTCATCATCGCCAAGAGCCTTGGACTTTCGTAGGGAGGGAAGAAAGATTGAAGGTACTGGAATCACCCATGGCCGGCCTTCTGCGGGAATGGAAGGTGGGGCCCGGCGATACCTTTCGGGTGGGCGACGAGCTGGCGGTGCTGGAGTCCATGAAGATGGAAATTCCCCTGGTGGCCGAAACCGACGGCAAGGTGGAGGCCCTTTTGGTGGAGCCGGGGGACTTCGTCGATGAAGGAACCCATCTCTTCCGCTATCAGGAGGCCCTATGAAGGGGGAGGACCTGCAGGACGTCCGGGAGCGGATCCTCAAAGGAGGCCGCCAGGAGTACCACGAGAAAAATCGCCAGCAAGGAAAACTTTTCGCCCGACAGCGGATTGAGAAGCTCTTGGATCCCGGACGTCCTTTTCTCGAAGAGGGTCTTTTCGCCAAGGCCCTGGATGAAGACTTGCCGGCCGATGGAGTCATCACCGGGATCGGATACATCCACGGGCGCCCTGTCTGCATCATGGCCAACGATTCCACCGTTAAGGCCGGGTCGTGGGGAGCCCACACGGTGGAAAAGATCCTTCGCATCCAGGAGGTGGCCATGGAGCGGCGCTGGCCGATCCTTTACCTGGTGGACAGCGCCGGCGCCCGTATCACCGATCAGGTGGAGATGTTCCCGGGTCGCCGAGGGGCGGGGCGCATCTTCTACAATCAGGTGCAGCTGTCGGGGCAGGTGCCCCAGGTATGCCTTCTTTTCGGTCCGTCCGCCGCTGGGGGAGCTTACATTCCCGCCTTTTGCGACGTGGTGGTGATGGTGGAGGGAAACGCCAGCATGTACCTGGGGTCTCCCCGCATGGCGGAGATGGTCATCGGTGAAAAGGTGACCCTGGAAGAGATGGGCGGCGCCCGGATGCACTGCACCGTCTCAGGGGTGGGGGATGTGCTGGTGGCCACCGAGGAAGAGGCCCTCCTCTGGGGACGGCGCTACCTGGAGTACCTGATGGAGAAGTCCCTTCCCGCCCGAGAGCCGGCGGGGAGCCTCCTGGGCCTGGTGCCGGAAGATCAAAATCGCCCTTTCGACATGAAGGCCTTCATCCGGGGCCTGGTGGACGAAGGGAGCTTTCTTGAGATCA
>JASBVX010000129.1 GCA_029960865.1 Bacillota bacterium
GTGCCATTTCACCACTTCGGCGTTGAAGTCGCTGCCGTCATGGAACTTGACCCCTTGCCGCAGGTGAAAGGTCCACACCAACCCATCGGGAGAAAACTTCCAGGACTCAGCGAGGGCAGGCTGTATGTTTCCGCGCTCATCCCTATCCACCAGAGGCTCCATAATCTGTGCCGCCACCCTGGAACTGGGGTCATCCCCGATGTCCAGGGGATCCAGCTGCACGATATCGGTGGGCAACGCCACCACCGCTTCTTGTTGGATTTGGCCTTCTGACGAAGGCTCTATTCCTCCGCCGCAGGCGGATAGGACAAGGCTTGCCGATAGAAGGGCGAAAGTAGCCAAGCGGGCAAGCTTCATGGTCTAGGATTCCTGCCTCTCCAAACCGTGTTGGCGGGATGATACCATGGAGGTTAATGATATGTAAATTGTATTTAATGTCTTCGTAAAGGAGGCACACCGTGGAGGTGTCCTTAGCCGTCACCGGAGATTTTCTCATCTCACAAAAACTTCTGCGCCCGCCAGGCTACAGGGAGCTTCAGGATCTGCTGGGCCAAGCCGACGTGGCCTTCACCAACCTGGAAAGCCTCTTTCATCGCTTTGAAGGTATCCCCGCCGCCCAGAGCGGTGGCACTTACGTAGGAGCCCACCCCTCCCTCGTGGGTGAGCTCCTGGATCTCCACATTCGTCTGGTGGCCTGGGCCAACAACCATACCCTCGATTGGGGGTTGCCCGCTCTTTTCTCCACGGCCCAGATCCTGGAGGAGGCGGGCATCGTCCACGCCGGGGTCGGTGAGCACCTGGCGGCGGCCCGGGGCCCTTCCTACATCGACCTCCCCCAGGGAAGGCTCGGTCTGGTGGCGGCCTGCAGTTCTTTCCCTCCCGGGGCGCGCGCAGGCGAGCAGCGCACCGATGCCCCCGGAAGGCCGGGTATCAATCCCCTTCGTTTTTCCACAGCCGTCGAGGTGGAAAAAGAAGAACTGGAGGCATTGCAAAGGCTGGCCGAGCGATATGGCCTCCTGGCCAGGCGGAACCTTCGAGCCCGGCTGGGCTTTGCACCCCCCATCCATGAAGGGGAAGTCCCCCTGGAAGGGATGGTCTTTCGCTCGGGAGAGGGGCGGGGATTGAAGACAGACACCCATCCCGCCGATGAGAAGGGGAACCTCAAGGCCATCGCGGAAGCCCGGCGGCAGGCCGATGCCGTGCTATTCAGCCTCCATCATCACGAGTTTTCTACGAATCCCGAGATCCCAGCCGATTTTATCCGGGAGTTTGCCAAAAAGGCGCTCGCTGAAGGGGCTGTGGCTTTTCTGGGTCACGGCCCCCACTTACTGCAGGGGATCGAGATCTATCGGGGCCGGCCCATTTTCTATAGCCTTGGCAATTTCGTTTTCCAAAACGAGACCGTTCTCCGCCAACCGGCGGATTTTTACGAAACACTGGGTCTGGGGGCCGAGGCCGATCCAGGAGAAGCCTTCGAAAAGCGGAACCAACAGGGAGGCTTTATCCGAGATCCCCGGTACTTTGAAACAGTGGTGGCGATTCTAGACCTGGAAGGAGATAAAGTGCGGGAAGTGCGGCTCTATCCCGTGGAGCTGGGGTTTGGGCTGCCTCGCCCCCAACGGGGAAGCCCCACCCTTGCCACCGGCAGCAAGGGGCGGGCCATCTTGGAGCGTTTGCAGCAACTCTCTACCCCCTTCGGTACGACCATTACCATCGACGGCGGTGTGGGTAGGATCCGGCTCTAAGGACGGGTCACCAACATTTTGTAGTAGTAATCCCCATGAGGGGACGCCTGAGGCAAGAAGCCCTTCTGGGACAGGGCTTCTTGGAGCTCTTGGCTTCCCAGGCGATGGTGCAAGGGAGGCCCTTTGGGGCTGGGCTTTTTCTCCCAGTCCACCACCAGGAGTTTCCCGCCCGGTGCCAAAACCCGATGGAGCTCGGCGATGGCCTGGCCCAGGTTCCCCACCTCATGGAGCACAAACGACGCCACCGCCCGCTCCACCGCTCCATCAGGCAGCGGCAACGCCGTGGCATCGGCCGTCAAGGTCCGGATCCTTTCGAGAAGGCCTCTTTCCGCCGCCCTTTTCCTCAAGATGGCCAGCATGGCTTCTTCCGCGTCGATGGCATAGACCGGCCCCTTTGTCCCTTGGGCCAGCCGCAAGGTGAAGAAGCCGGGTCCGGCTCCGATGTCGGCTACCGCCATGCCCTCCTGGACATCCAGAAGAGAAAGGAGGGTGTCAGGCTGAAGCTCCATGGCCCTTTCCTCCGATAAAAGATGACCTGCCCTCTCCACTGGAAATCGATGGCTCATGTCTTTCCTCCTCTTATAAGTTCTGAAACCTGGAACCATGTTAGTCTTTTGTGCACCCCTACGGGTAATGTTCCCCTGATGGCAGGCCCGGTAGCTTTGGGAATCTTTCTAGGCGCCTCTGTCGGTGCCCGGATCATGCCTCGGTTGAAAGACCGGATCCTGATCTTCATCTTTGTCCCAGTGATTCTACCAGCCATGGAACAGCTGAAAGGAAAGCCCGAAGAAAAGCTCGGGATCGTGGAGCGGGGCGTAGCCCTCGTATTGCGGATGGGGGTCTACACCAGCATGGTGGTGATCGTCGGTTCCTGGGCGACCATCGTTTTCCTACAAGGCCCTTCGGGGTTTTCTGGCACAGCTCTTACCGGGCTGCCCTGGCCCGCCCTTCCCCCATCACGGATCCAACCCAATGGTCCCGTTGGGGAGAAGCCCTGGTAACGGGAAATCCGTTTGGCTGATGCCACGTCCCGCCACGACCCCGCCGGGTAGTGTAGGGGTACGCATTCTCCGTGTGCCCAAGACAACCTTGAGTTTCAAGGGTTTTCCAGGACCAAGGTGTCCCAGTCAAATCTGATTCTGGCGCCCGTTCTGCGTGGTTATCCCCATCTGGGCCTTTCACCAGGGGAAGGATGGACTCTATGTGGGGATGACGTCCTTCGTGCTGGGAGTTCTTCTTTTAAGCTTTGTCCTAGGTGCGTTCCAGCTATAAGGAAGGCGGTCTTCGGGACCGCCCCTTCCTGCCCCTTTGCCTCTTCCTTCTCTCCTTTTCAAGGCTGGATGTAGATGGTGTCCAAGCGGGCGAACGCAGGGGTAAAGATGTATCCCTTCACCTCTTTGCGGATGGCTGCCACCTTATTCTCGTCGTATAGGGGCACAAACCAGGCCAGGTCTTGGACCTTAAGGATCACTTTACGGTAGAGGGCTGCCCGCTCCCCTTGATTGGAGGTCACGAGGGCATCCCGCAACCATTGGTCGATTTCACGGTCGGAATACTTGGAATAGTTGGCCCGGCCTCCCGTCATGACCATGGCATCCAGGAAGAGGGAGGGTTCAGGGCTGCTCTGGTTCCAGCCGCCCAGGGCGATGTCAAATCTTCCGGACCGGTAATCCTCCAAAAAGGCAGCCCACTCCATGACCTTCAGGTCTACCTGGAAGCCCACGTCCTGGAAGGCTTTTTTCACGGCTTCGGCGATCTCTTTATCAGCGAAGTAACGGCCATTGGGGGAGAGGAAGGTGATCTTCAAAGGCTTCCCGTCTTTTTGCCGGACGTTGCCGGCCCCCAAAGTCCAACCCGCGTCCTCGAGGAGCTGGGCCGCCTTTTGGGGATCATAAGCGTAGGTGGGCATCTGTTGAGGATGGGCCCAGGAGGCGGTGGGCGTGACTGCCGAAGGGTTGTATACCCCCATCTCGCCCACCAAACTCTTGACCACAGTGGGAACATCGATGGCGTGATTGATGGCCTGGCGGACCCGGATGTCGGAAAGGAGTTCGTTGGTGCCATTGAGGCGCAGGAAGCGAATCTGATAGGAGGGAGTGCTCAAGACCTGCACGTCGGGATTCCTGCGCAGACGATCCATGTCTTCCACCCCGACTTTGGTGGCCATCTGGATGCCGCCTGTCTCCAGCTCGATAACCTGGGTGTTGGCTTCGGAAATCGGCCGGAATATCAGGGTGTCCAGTTTGGCCTTGTTCCCCCAGTAGTCGGGATTTTTCTTCAAGATCACCCTCTGACCAGGAATCCAGTCCACAAAGATAAAGGGTCCCGTACCCACTGGGTGCCGAGCATAATCGGCCGGGCCCAGCTTTTCGAAGTTTTGCCGGGAGGCGATCATACCTGCGTTTTGCAGCAGCACCAGCTCCATGAAGGCTGCATTGGGGGCTTTCAGGTGGAAGACAATGGTGTAGTCATCGGGGACTTCCATGGATTCAATGGCATCGCTGAACTGCTTGCGGGCCCTTTGGGGAGCATCATCATCATGCATGACTCGGTTGAACTGCCACTCCACCACATGGGCATCAAAAGGACTCCCATCGTGGAATTTGACCCCTTGGCGCAGGTAAAAAGTCCAGGTAAGCCCATTCTCCGAAACAGTCCACCGTTCCGCCAGATGAGGGACGATATGGCCTTTTTCATCCCATGTTACCAGGTGTTCCATGATATTGCCTGCCACATCGGAAGAAGGGATGTCCTGAATGTCCAGGGGATCAAAAGTCACCACGTCGGCCACCAGCGCCACCGTAAGCTCTTGGGGCCCGCTGGGGCCGGAGGTACCCGTGGAGGGGGATGAAGGGGATGCACCGCACCCGGACAGGAGGGCCACAAAGAGCCCTAGAGCAAGGACGCGTCTCACCACCACACCCCCTTTAACACCGCTGGATGGGAACCCTTCGCCTCCTAGACGAAAAATCCTCTAGGCAGGTGGCAATTGTGCAGCGGTCTCGCCAGTGGCTTTCTTATACTGTAGGCATGGCGGGCGGATCGACAGCGGCTCTAGAGAAACTGCAATAAGCCATGGGATCGCCCGTCCGCGGGTGGGAGTTTTTCCTGGGGTCGTGGCCGGTTTGCTTCTGATCGTTTCCCTAGGTCTTTTGACATGGGCCTGGCCCAAGTTGCCTGCCCGTATCCCTATCCATTTTGACCTCGCCGCCTAACCCGACGGTTTCGGGAGTCCTACGGTTCTCTTGGAATTGGCGGTGGCTCAAGTGGTCCTCTGTGCCCTTCTGACAGGTGTACCGCGCTTGCCCGTCCGTTATGCCGTC
>JASBVX010000130.1 GCA_029960865.1 Bacillota bacterium
GGGAGAGGGTTTTCTCCTGCAGAGGTCTCTCTCCCCGGAGCTCCCAGGCCAGGTGGATGTTCTTTTCCACCGTCCTCCAGGGCAGGAGGTAATCCTGCTGGAACATGTAGCCGACTTTGGGAGAAGGACCTCTTACCTTATGGCCCAGCACCTGGATCGTTCCCTCCACCGGCGGCAAAAGGCCGGCGATCGCGTTCAAAAGGGTGCTCTTCCCGCATCCCGAGGGCCCCAGGAGGGCGGTAAACCCACCCTCCTCCACCACCAGGGAAACATCCTCCAGCACCGGATGGATTATTTCCCGGGAAATAAAGGCCAGACCTAGAGATTCCACTTCAATGACGGCCCTCATCGCCATCCTCCTTTCCTTAGGAAGATGGGGTCATGGCTTCCCGAGCGATGGAAGGATCCACTGCCTCTTCGTACGGGAAAGGCTCCTTCAGCATGCCGTTATCCATGAGGATAACGATGGTCTGTTGATACTCCCCCTGAGGCGGCAAAGGATCGTGGCCGAAGACATCGGCCCCCTTGAGCCTCGTCACGATGCGGATGAGGGTATCCATGTCCACCCCTTCGAACTGGGGCGCGATGGCCTGGGCCACCTCTTCCGGGGAATGGGTGAGGACATACTGCTGGCCCCGGTAGATGGCGCGGGTGAAGCGAACCAGCACGTCCCGGTGAGCATCCAGAAAGCTCTTACGAGTATGGTAGGAGGTATAAAGGACATCCCCGGACTCAGGTCCCAGGGCTGCCACCACATAGCCCTTCCCTTCCTGCTCGATGGTGGAGGCATAAGGTTCAAAGATCTGCACCACATCCCCCACCCCGGAGATGAAGGCAGGCCCCAGGTTGGCGTAGTCCACATTGTGCAGGTATTCCAGGTCCTTTCCCGCCACCAGCCCATGCTTCTTGAGGACATATTGCCCGATCATGTCGGGCATGCCGCCCTTGCGCTGGGCCAGGTACTGCAAGCCTCGCAGATCCTCCCAGCGGAAGGGATCCATAGGTTGGCGAGCCACAAGAAAACTGCCGTCCCGTTTCGTCAGGCGGGCAAAGATCACCATAGGATCGGCCGGATCCTGCCCATTGACGTAGATGGTCATCTCCGCCCCCACCAGGATCACGTCCGCTTCACCGCTCAAAAGAGCGGTGGTGACCTTATCGCCCCCTTTGCCGTCCAGCAGCTCCACCTTGAGGCCCTCGTCTTCAAAGTAGCCCTGGGTCAGGGCCACATACTGGGGGGCATAGAAGGGGGAATGGGTCACTTCCTGGAGCCTCAAGGTAAAGGTGCCCGTGTCCGTAGTGGAAGAACCGCAGCTAACCGCCACCCACAAGAGACCGATCAGGAACGGGAGGGGTCCCAACCGACGCCATCTGCCCACAGCCATTTCTCCTTTCCTGCGTTGGGTGATCACGCCCCCCGTTCTATGCCGCAGGGCTTTTCTGCCGTGCCCGTCCCCCAACACAAAGGAGGCTTTACCTTTGTGGCGAAAGGATCATCAGGAGGCATGGTACATGGCATCCCTGCGGACCTGGCGAGAAGGACCTGTCTTCATCGTGGAGATCCAGAGGCCCCCCGTGCGAAATGCCATCGATCGCAAGACGGCGCTGGAACTTCGGGAAGCCTGGAACACCTTTTCTGCGGATCCTGACCTCCAAGTAGGCATCCTCACCGGAGGTGACGAAGCCTTCAGCGCCGGCGCCGACCTCAAGGATGTGGAGAACCTGGTAAAGGGCCTCCATGAAGAGGAAGGCCCTTTGGGTTTTACCCGCATGTGGGTTCCTAAACCCACCCTGGCGGCCATTGCCGGCCCTTGTGTGGCAGGCGGTCTTGAGATGGCCCTTTGGTGCGACCTTCGCATCGCTGACGAAACGGCCTATTTCGGCTGCCTGGAACGGCGCTTCGGGGTTCCCCTTATCGATGGAGGAACCCAGCGCCTACCCCGCATCATCGGGATGGGAAGGGCCCTGGATCTCATCCTCACCGGGCGCCGGGTGCCGGCGGGAGAGGCCCTCGCCATGGGGCTCATCACGGAGCTGGTGCCCAAAGGGAAGCATCTGGAAAGGGCCCTGGCCATCGCCAAGGCGTTGACCGCCTTTCCCCAGCTCTGCCTGCGAAAGGATCGGGAGGCCCTCTATCGGGGGCTGACCCTTCCCCTGGAAGAAGGGCTGGCTCTGGAAGCCTTCCTGGGGGGGCAAGTGATGGCCAGCGGAGAAACCCAGAAGGGAGCTCAAGCTTTCCGGGAAGGAAAAGGCCGCGGAGGACAACCGGTGGTCTGAGGCTTTAAGGTTTTAGACAGCCGTCCCTCCTCCATCAACCGGCAAAATGACGCCCGTGATGTAATCGGAAGCAGGGCTGGCCAGGAAGAGGATCGCCCCTCCCAGCTCCCCCGGTTTTCCTGAACGCCCCAGCGGCAGGCGCTGGGCCAGGAAAGGCTCCACGTGGGGGAGGACCTTTTCCGTCATGCGGGTGGGGAAGAATCCAGGAGCCACCGCATTCACCCGGATGCCGAGGGGGCCCCATTTGGCCGCTAGATCCCGGGTGAGGGCGATGACTCCCCCTTTGGAAGCGGAATACCCCACCGTCTCCAGGAAACCGGGGGGCTGCCCCCGCATCCCCGCGATGGAGGCGATGTGGATGATCTTCCCGTACCCTCGCTCCTTCATCACCCGGGCGGCTGCCCGCGCAGCGAGGAACGCCCCGGTGACATTCACATCGAGGACTTCCCTGATTTTCTCCACCGGCATCTCGAAGGAAGGGGCCCCCCAGCTGATCCCCGCCCCATTGACTAGGATCGTCAGGGGACCCAGCTCTCCTTCCACGCGGGCGACTGCTCTTTCCAGGCTTTCTTCATCCCGGACATCCCCCTCCAGGAAGAGGGCATCGCCGATGTGCTTGCGGGCCTCTTCGAAAAAAGAAGCCCTCCGGGCCAGAAGGGCGACTTTGGCTCCGGCATCCCGTAGGGCTCTCGCCGCCTCCAGACCTAGACCCCGGGAACCCCCCGTGATCAAAGCGGCCTTTTCCTCCAAGCGAAAGAGATCGAGAAAGGACATGTTGCGGTTCCTCCTTTAGAAATCATTCAGGAGGAAAAGCCTTTTTCCTTGCGAAGTTTAACCGAAAAGGGGGCAGACCATGGGGCTCAATTTCGGCCACTCCCCGGAGATCCAAAGCCTGCAACAAAAAGTCCGCCAGTTCATCGATGATGTGGTCATCCCGCGGGAAAAGGAAGCGGCCGCCGATCTCGGGCGGCTGGAGGCCATCTCGGGGGAACTTCAGGAAAAGGCGAAAGAAGAAGGACTCTTCCTCCCTCAGATGCCTAGAGAAGCAGGGGGTTTAGGCCTCTCCTTCGAAGATTTGGCGCCTATTCTGGAAGAGGCGGGGCGAAGCCTCTTAGGTCCAAGGGCCCTCAACGCTGCCGCCCCTGATGAGGGGAACATGCATCTCCTTTACCACTTGGCGACCCCTGAACAAAAGAAGCGCTACCTGGAACCTCTCCTGGAAGGCCGCATCCGCAGCGCCTTTGCCATGACGGAACCCATGGGGGCCGGGGCCGATCCCGACCTTTTGCAGACGGTGGCCCGCAGGAAGGGGAAAGCCTTTGTCCTTTCTGGGCGCAAATGGTTTATCACCGGGGCGGAAGGGGCTGCTTTTTTCATCGTCCTGGCCCGAGCCGAGGAAGGTCCCACCCTCTTCCTGGTGGATGGCCGGAACCCGGGCCTCCAGCTCCTGCGGACCGTCCCCAGCATGGATCGCTGGTCCCCAGGGGGCCACGGGGAGATCCTCCTGGAAGACTGTGAAGTGGGGGAAGAAGCCGTTCTGGGGAAGGTAGGAGAAGGCTTTGCCTACGCCCAGCTACGCCTGGACCCGGCCCGCCTCACCCACTGCATGCGCTGGCTGGGGGCAGGGGTCAGGGCCATGGAGCTGGCCCAGGCTTACGCGACAGAGCGGATGGCCTTTGGCCAAATGCTTCAGGATCATCAGGCCATCCAGTTCATGGTGGCCGACAGCCATATGGAGCTCCATGCCGCACGCCTGATGGTCTGGCATGCCGCCTGGAAATACGCCAAGGGGGAGAGGATTCGCCACGAGACCTCCATGACGAAAGTCTTTGTCTCGGAAGCGGTGGGAAGGGTGATGGACCGGGCTGTGCAGATCACGGGGGCGCTTGGCATCAGCGAGGATATCCCCCTTTCTATCTTCTACCGGGAGGTGAGGCCCTTTCGAATTTATGACGGGCCCAGCGAAGTCCACCGGGCCTCGGTGGGGAAGCGGGCCCTCTATAGGAGGCTGCGCCCTTGAGGGAAAAGCTTGGGGAAGCCCTTCGGGAGATCTACGGGGAAGGGGAGGTCATGAACCTCATCCGCATCCCCGGAGGGGCTTCCAAGGAAGCCTGGATCCTGGACTACCTTCGTCCCGACGGCTCGCAGATCCCTCTTTTCCTTCGCCGGGCGGCGGGAGGTCTCATCTACGAGGGGACCCTTCCCCTGGAAAAAGAGTTCAGGATCCTGGAGGTGGCCCAAAGGCACGGCGTGAAAGTGGCGCCGCCCCTCCTCTACCTCCCGGACCTGGAGGGAAAAGAGGCCTTTGTTTCTCTGCGGGTGGAAGGGGAGTCCATCGGCCGGCGGGTGGTGACCCGCCCTGAACTTCAGAAAGCGAGAGAACGTCTCCCTGTAACCATGGCGGAAGAGCTGGCCAGGATCCATCGGCTTCCCAGAGAAGATCCCTTCTTCCTTCCCGGCCCCGGGGCAAAGGAACCGTGGCGCTGGCTGGTGGAAGGCGCCTACGAAGATCTGGATCGCCTGGAGGAACCCCACCCGGCTTTGGAATGGGGCCTTCTTTGGCTAAAGAACCATCCCGCTCTCCCAAACCTGCACAAATCTCCCTTTGCGCAGGATTTGGGTTCGGGACTGTCATGTCCCTCATTTAATTTCTTGGCGGCTGGCGGCATGATCCCTCATCCGCCCGCCGACAGTCCCCGGCATCTCTTGGACACCTAGACCGTCGAACCGCCAAGCCCGCCTGGTCCTCACGACAATCTTGTCTCC
>JASBVX010000131.1 GCA_029960865.1 Bacillota bacterium
CTATCATTCTCTTGCTCTCAAATCGGACGGCACCGTCTGGGCCTGGGGAAGGAACGACGGCGGTCCGCTCGGCGACGGGACGCAGGAGAACCGCAACACCCCGGTGCAGGTGCAGAACCTGACCGACGTGGTGGCCATCGCCGCAGGCGGCAGTTATTCTCTTGCTGTCAAATCGGACGGCACCGTCTGGGCATGGGGATGGAACATCCACCAGGTCGGCACCACCCCGGTGCAGGTGCAGAACCTGACCGACGTGGTGGCCATCGCCTCAGGCGGTGGCGGTTATTCTCTTGCACTCAAGTCGGATGGCACCGTCTGGGCGTGGGGATGGAACGACAGCGGTCAACTCGGCGACGGGACGTGGGAGCACCGCCTCACCCCGGTCCAGGTGCAGAACCTGACCGATGTGGTGGCCGTCGCCGCAGGCCGCCTCCATTCTCTTGCACTCAAGTCGGACGGCACCGTCTGGGCGTGGGGCGGGAACTACTGGGGCCAGCTTGGCGACGGGACGGAGGAGGACCGCCTCACACCGGTCCAGGTGCAGGACCTGACCGATGTGTGGACATCGCCATAGGCTACCGCCATTCTTTTGCGCTCATATTGTTCAAAACCGTGGAAGGGATGAGGATACCCTGGTGTTAAAACATAATCCAGTTGTGTGCTGGCCGCACTTTCCGTCCTGTTGGGCGCTTGGATGATAGCCGGGCACGTTCAGGTTGAGGGCGACACGCTCTGGCACATCCGGGTCGGACGCTGGATCGTCGAGAACGGAGAAGTTCCCAGGACCGGTATCTTTTCCTGGTCCGTTCCCGATGCGCCCTGGCATGCCCATGAGTGGCTGTGGGAAGTGCTCCCCTACTTTGCCCATTCGGTCGGCGGATTTTCCGGCCTCTGGGGGCTTATCGCCGTCGGGGTCTTTCTTTTCGGCGGTGCACTCTTTGCCCTTACCCGTCGCGGCGGCTGGCCCGCTTTTTTCGGGTCCGTGTTTGCCGTTCTCGACTCCGCCTTTCGCTTCAATGCCCGACGGCATGCGATGACCTTCGGGCTGTGGGGGGCTCCCCCGCACACGCGGGGATTGACCCTGGCGCCAGATCTGGCTGCGGCCTTTATACAGGGCTCCCCCGCACACGCGGGGATTGACCTGCCACAAAATCAGTTTGACCGGCTAGGTGCGAGGCTCCCCCGCACACGCGGGGATTGACCGTCGCTCGTCATGAGGATGATGCGCGTCCCCCTGGCTCCCCCGCACGCGGGGATCACAAGAATCTTTCAACAAAGACTTTTCGCACCCCGTCAACAGATGGCGGGGTTCATTCTTGATGATCAGTTTAGCAGGATATTTCCTGACTGGGTAGAAAGAGAGGGACTAAAGGAGATCATCGTGCCGCAGGTGTCCCGAGATCCCGACATCGCCCAACGGTGCATCTTCTGGGGGAAGTATGACGATAGCACCCAGGAGTGCCTGCCTCTTGTCCTTCACTCCCTTGATGTGGCTATGGTTTTTCGAGGTCTCACAAAGCTTCCAGGTATCCGACGGACCCTTAGCCAGGCATCAGAAAAACCTTTGACAAACGTCATTCTTGATCGCCTGGCCTTCCTCGTTATGCTCCACGATATCGGGAAAGCCAACTTGGGCTTTCAAAAAAAGCCATGGACAGGGGAGAAAGTCGGCCATCTCAGGGAACTGGCACCTCTTTTTGAAAGCGATCTTCATGAAAAGTTTATCGAGGTGCTTCCGGCAAGTATGGCCCATTGGTTCCCTGACGGGGAAACGGCTTATAGCTATCTCATGGCCGTCTTCTCTCATCATGGAAGACCCCTTCGATTTCAAGAAGAGAGCACGGGTGTGTTCGCTCGGGCCCCACGGTACTGGCAAAGGCAAGGTTCGTGGGATCCCTTTGTAGGAATCCGAGAAGTCACTTCCGCTGCAGAGCTTGCCTTTAGGGGCGCTTTTACCTCTTCATCCGAGGTGGACATTCTGCCTGAGAAACCCGCCTTTCACCATCGTGTTGCCGGTCTGACCATGCTGGCCGACTGGATCGGCTCCAACGCCGATTGGTTCCCGATTCGGCCCATGACGTTAGAAGAAAGGCAAGAAGAAAACCAAAGAATCTTACCTGACATCCTTCGCTCCATAGGGCTCGATGTTGAACCCTTGAGGCCATTGGTGGCAGGCATCGATTCTTTTGAAAATGCTTTTGATCTAAAGCCCCTCCCTTTGCAAAAGGCCCTGGGTGATCTCTCTCCCGACAACGACTCAAGACTTCTGATCGTAGAATCAGATACAGGATCGGGAAAGACGGAAGCAGCCCTCCACTGGTTTCTGCGGCTCTTTCAATCGGGGAAGGTCGACAGCCTCTACTTTGCTTTGCCAACCCGTGTAGCTGCCCATGAAATTTTTCTGCGCGTCCAGAAGACAGTGGAGACGTGGTTTCCCGATCCAACAAAAAGACCCCTGGTCATTCTGGCTGTACCCGGATATCCGGCCGCGGCGCCAGAGGAAAGGGTTCTGCCTCCCCCGTCGAAAGCCCACATCTCCCAGGACGACGAGACCCTGGCCTGGCGCGAGAGAGCCTGGGCCGAAGAACACCCTAAGCGTTTCTTAGCGGCTCCTGTAGCGGTGGGCACGGTGGATCAAGCTCTTTTAAGCACCATCCAGGCTGCTCATGCCCATATGAGATCCTCCCTGTTGGATCGCAGCCTCCTGGTGATCGACGAGGTGCATGCCTCCGATCGGTATATGTCCATCCTTCTGAAACATTTGGTCGAGCACCATCTATCGGTGGGCGGCTACGCCCTTCTGATGTCTGCTACCCTCGGTTCTCGTACCCAACGCCTCCTCATACCCGATTTCCCGAAAAAGACCCTGCAGGAGATGGTTCACTCTCCTTACCCTGCCCACACCCTTCGGAGCGGACGAACGGTTGGTGCGCAAACGGCAGGGACTCCAGCGAAAGAGGTTCAGTTTGAGCTGCATCCCTGGGCAGAAGACCGGCTCCCGGTGGTGGAGGTGGTCAAAGAAGCAGTCCGGGAGGGTGCCCGGGTCCTGGCCATATTCAATACGGTGCAGCGCAGCCTGGATTTCTTTCGCATGCTGGAAGAACACGGGGTGCCCTTCCTTTTTTCCTGCCGCGGTATTCCCACGCCCCATCACGGGCGCTACGCTCCCGAGACAAGGGTCCTCCTGGATCGGCAGGTCACGGTCACCATGGGGAAAGAAGGCCCTCCAGAAGCCTGCGCCCTGGTAGGCACCCAAACCCTGGAACAAAGCCTGGACATCGACGCCGACCTCATGATCACCGATTTGGCCCCGGCCGATGTTCTCCTCCAAAGGGTAGGTTCGCCTCCACCGCCACCACCGTTCCCGTCCCCCCGGCTATGAGAAGCCACGGTGTCTTGTCCTGACCCCCAAGGCAAAACTGGAAACAGCTCTTAATGCCAAAGGGGATGTGTTGGGCCACTACAAGAAGATGGGCCTGGGCAGCGTCTATGAGGACCTGCGGGTCTTGGAATTGACCATCCGCATCCTGGAATCCCATCCTTTGGTGGAGATCCCCAGGGATAACCGCTTTCTTGTCGAAAGCGCGACTCATGAAGAAGCGCTGGAGTCCTTGGACAGCCCCCGTTGGGTCCAGCATGGCCGCAGGGTAGATGGGGCCGAGCTGGCCAAAGCCATTGCCGCAGACATGGCAACCCTACTCTATGATGAATATTTCGGGGATTTCTCCTTCCACGATCGTGCCCAACAGGTGATGACCCGCCTAGGGGTAAAGGCGCTACGCCTTCGGATGCAAGAGCCCTTTGTAGGTCCTTTTGGTGAAACCATCCAGGAGATGACCATCCCAGGCCATATGGCACCCAAGGAGCAGGTGGAAGAGGCCCTATTCCTTCGAAAAAGGGGAGATGAGGCCCTATTGCAGGCGGGGGAGCGGCGCTACCGGTACAGCCGCTTGGGGTTGGAATTAGAGGGAGAGGATATCCATGAAGAGTCCTAACCTTTTGGATGACCCTGTTTTCCGTATTGTCCGACCGATGGCCACCGGCTCGCCTTTCGCTGCCTGATCTTCTGGTGGCTTTAGGTGCAGACGAAGTTGGGCATTTCGTCGGCTTACAGCGTCACCAGGCAGATCCCTTTCACGCCTTCCTTTCTCAGCTGGGGACCATGGCGCTGGCCCGTTCAGGCGTCCAGGATCCTCGCCAATCCAAGGATTTTTGGTATGAGGGACTTCTTAAACTCAGTCAACCCTACGGCCACGATGCCTGGAGCATGGTGGTGGAGGACCTTTCGCGCCCTGCCTTTATGCAACCTCCTTTTTCTCCTGGCACGGAAAAGGAACTCAAACCGCTGGCGGCGCCAAAGCATACCGCAGCGGACGCCCTCGATCTCCTTGTCACGGCCAAGAATCACGACGTTAAGGCCAGCCGGATCCAACAACCTGAATGGGACCAATGGGTATATGCCTTGATCAGTGTCCAGACCATGGATGGATTTCCCGGTCAGGGTAACTACGGCATCGCCCGCATGAATGGGGGTTACGGTCATCGGGTGATGGCCGAAGTCATCCGCACTTTAAGGCCTGGGCTGCGCTGGCAAGATGCCGTCCAAAGGATACTGCCCTACCGGAGCCACCTCTTGATGGAACCCTTCGGGTTTCAGGACGAGGGCCTGGGCCTCCTCTGGACGGCACCCTGGGATGGGACCAGCAGTCTGCCCCTTTCTGGCCTGGATCCCTACTTCATTGAAGTGTGCCGCCGCTATCGCCTACAAGCGGCAGACGATGGGGTTTACATTGCCAAAGCTACGTCGAAGGGCCCCCGCATCGAGGCCAAGGACTTAAAAGGCGTGGTCGGGGATCCCTGGATCCCTATCGATACCAGCAAAGACCAGCCCCAGGCCTTGACTTTCTCGCCGCGGGGCATGGAGGCCAATGTCCTACGACGGGTCCTCTTTGAAGACCGCATTCAGCTCAGCCCTCTCCATAAACCGGACCCTTCCTGGCC
>JASBVX010000132.1 GCA_029960865.1 Bacillota bacterium
TGGTTCTCTGGATGGGCTGGATCCTTTTGCGGACCGCCTGGCCCTCCATCCAGACCTTCGGCCTAGGATTCATCCTCTCCAGCGCCTGGAACCCCGTCAAAGATCTTTTCGGGGGCCTCCCCTTCATCTACGGGACCCTCGTGACCTCCTTCACGGCCCTCCTTCTGGCCACCCCCATCGCCTTAGGGACCGCTGTCGCCCTTTCAGAGCTGATGCCCTACCGCTGGCGTTTGACCCTCCTCCCCTTGGTGGAACTCCTGGCGGCAGTGCCCAGCGTCGTCTATGGCCTATGGGGGATCTTCGTCCTGGTGCCTTTCCTGCGCACCTGGGTGGAACCGCCCCTCCAGAAATATCTCGGTTTTTTGCCCCTCTTCCAGGGCCCCATTTTGGGCCTGGGTTACCTGGCGGCCGGTGTCATCCTGGCCATCATGATCCTTCCCACCATCACCTCCATCTCCGCCACCGTCCTGCAGGCCGTCCCGGGAAGCCAGAAGGAAGCCATCCTGGCCCTGGGGGCTACCCGCTGGGAAGCCATCCGCATGGTGATCATCCCTTACGCCCGCTCCGGGATCATCGGGGCCATCATGCTGGGGCTAGGGAGAGCCATCGGGGAAACCATGGCCGTCACCATGGTCATCGGGAACGCCCACCGCATCTCCCCTTCCCTCTTCGCCCCCGGCAACACCATCGCCAGCGTCATCGCCAATGAATTTGCGGAGGCCGTCAGCCAGCTGCATAGCACCTCCCTCATCTACCTGGGCCTCATCCTTTTCATCATCACCCTCCTTTTGAACATGCTGGCCCGCTGGCTGGTGGCCCGGACCAGCGTCGGGAAGGAGGCCTATTCATGAAGAACTCCTCCCCGGCCCTCACCCGCCTGGCGGGAGCCGGCATGGCCCGGCGGCGTTATGTGGATCGCCTGATGCGCCTCCTCTTGATGGCCAGCGTGGGGGTCAGCCTTCTCTTTCTCGCCTTGGTGGTCCTCTACCTGGCCCAACAGGGACTTCAGGGCCTCAACTGGTCCTTTTTCACCCAGCCCAACAAGCCCGTCGGAGCCCCCAATCCCGGAGTGGCCAACGCCATCCTGGGGACCCTTCTCATGGTGGGGCTGGGAGCCCTCATGGCCGTCCCCATCGGGGTTGTGGCGGGCCTTTACGCGGCGGAATACGGCAAGAACAACCTCCTTGGCTATTGGGTCCACTACATGGCCGATGTTCTGAGCGGCATCCCCTCCATCGTGGTGGGGATCTTCGTCTACGCCTGGATCGTCATCAGGATGGGGACCTACTCCGGGTTTGCCGGGAGCGTCAGCTTGGCCATCATCATGCTGCCCGTCATCGTCCGCACCACCGAAGAGATGCTGCGCCTCATCCCCGACTCCCTGCGGGAAGCGGGGCTGGCCCTGGGGCTCCCCCGCTACAAGGTCCTTTTCGGTATCATCCTCCCCGCCGCCTGGTCGGGGATCGTCAGCGCCATCATCCTGGCGATCGCCCGGGCGGCGGGAGAGACGGCTCCCCTTCTCTTCACGGCCCTCTCCAACCAGTTCATCAGCTGGAATATGGCCAAACCCATGGCCTCTCTCCCCGTCACCATTTTCAACTACGCCATTTCCCCTTACGATGAATGGCATGTACAGGCGTGGGCGGCAGGCCTCACCCTTTTGGCCCTGGTTCTCTTGCTGAGCCTTCTCGGCAGGTTACTGAGCAGCAGGCAAAGGAGCTGGTCCCAACGATGAAAGAAGGCGTGCCCGTCACCTTTCGCACCGAAGTGCCAGCGCGAGAATCTTCTTCCCCTCGCGAAGAGAGGATCAGGGTGGAAGTGAAAGGCCTCCAGGCCTGGTACGGGTCCTCCCGGGCCCTTCACGGCATCGATCTGGCCATCCCCGATCAGGCCATCACCGCCATCATCGGCCCCTCGGGGTGCGGCAAATCCACCTTCATCCGCTGCCTCAACCGCATGCACGAAGAAATTCCCGCCGCACGGGTGGAAGGCCACGTCCTCCTGGATGGGGTGGACATCTACCAGCCCGGGGTGGATCCTGTGGCCGTCCGCCGGACGGTGGGCATGGTCTTCCAAAGGCCCACTCCTTTTCCCACCATGTCCATCTTCGACAACGTGGCGGCAGGACTGCGCTTGGCTGGGATCCGCTCCAGGAGGACCTTGGAGGAAAAAGTGGAGCGCTCTTTGCAGCAGTCAGCCCTCTGGGACGAAGTGAAAGATCGCCTCCGGAGCCCCGCCACCGCCCTTTCCGGAGGCCAGCAGCAGCGCCTCGTCATCGCCCGGGCTCTGGCGGTGGACCCCGAGGTGCTCCTTTTGGATGAACCCACCTCCGCCCTGGATCCTGCCGCTTCGTCCCGCATCGAGGACCTCTTGGTGCAGCTCAAGGAAAAGTACACTATAGTGATTGTCACCCATAACATGCAGCAGGCAGCCCGCATCGCCGACCGCACCGCCTTCTTCCTAAACGGCGAGCTCATCGAATACGATCTTTCGGCGCGGCTTTTCACCCAACCCAGCGATCCCCGCACCGAAGCCTACATCACGGGCCGCTTCGGGTAAGCCAAAGGAGGCAAAGGGCTATGGCACGGATCTCCTTCCAACAAGAGCTGGAAAAACTGCAAAAAGAAGTCCTCCACATGGGGGAAGCGGTGGATCGGGCCATCGCCACCGCCATGGAAAGCCTGGCGCAACGGGATCTGCAGCTGGCGGAAACCGTCATCCAGGGAGACCAGGTCATCGATGATCTGGAGCTGGCCATCGAGCAGGAATGCCTGAAGCTTCTGGCCCTCCAGCAGCCCATGGCCGTGGACCTTCGCACCATCGGCACCATGCTGAAGATCGTCACCGACCTGGAACGGATGGGGGACCACGCCACCGACATCGCCAGGGCCGTCCGGCGGATGGGGCAAACCCCGCCCATCAAACCCCTGGTGGATATCCCCCGCATGGCGGAGATGGGCCGCCACATGCTGCAGCAAGGCCTGCAGGCCTTCATGGAACGGGATATCCAGCGGGCCATGGCCATGGCCCGGGAGGATGACCAGCTGGATCATCTCTTCAAGCAGGTGTTCCGGGAGCTCCTCCTCCTCATGATCGCCAACCCTGCCGTCATCGAGGAAGCCACCCAGCTGATCCTGGTGGCCGCCTCCCTGGAGCGGGTCGGGGACCATGCCACCAACCTGGCGGAATGGACCATCTACATGGTGACCGGTGAACGGCGGGACCTGAACCTCTAGCCCAAAAGAAGCTCTTCGGGGTTCTCCAGGGCCTCTTTCACCGTCACCAGGAACTGGACCGCTTCCCGCCCATCCACGATGCGGTGATCGTAGGTGAGGGCCACATACATCATGGGCCTGACCTCCACCTTCCCCTCCACCACCATGGGCCGCTCCTGGATCTTGTGCATCCCCAGGATCCCCACCTGCGGGGGGTTCAGGATGGGGGTGGAGAAAAGGGATCCGAAGACCCCCCCGTTGGTGATGGTGAAGGTGCCCCCCGAAAGGTCCTCCAGGGCGAGCTTGCGGCTCCTGGCCTTCTCGGCCAGCTGGGCGATCTCCTTTTCGATCTCGGCAAAGGTCTTGCGGTCGGCATCCCGCACCACCGGCACCACCAGGCCTTCTTCGGTGGAGACGGCAATGCCGATGTGGTAGTAGCGCTTCAGGATCATGTCATCCCCACGGATCTCGGCATTGAGCTCCGGGAACGCCTTCAATCCGTGGATCACCGCCTTGGTGAAAAAGGACATGAAACCGAGGGACACCCCGTGGCGCTCCTTGAAGGATTCCCGGTACCTCTTGCGCAGCTCCATGATGGCCGTCATGTCCACCTCGTTGAAGGTGGTGAGCATGGCGGCCGTGTGCTGGGCCTCCACCAGGCGGCGGGCGATGGTCCGGCGGCGGCTGGACATGGGCACGACGTCTTCCCGCTCGGAGGTTTCCCTGGCAGGAGGGGTCAGCGGGGAAGGAGCCGCCGGCGGGGTGGAGGGAGCCGGTGGCACCAGGCGGTGGTCCTCTTCCTGCCGGGCCCGGCGCCTTTGGGAGGGGGTCAGCCCGGGGCTAGGAGCCAGAGGAGCCGCAGGAGAAGGCTGGGGGACTGCCTCTTTCTGGACCGCGGCGGGCACGGGCTGGAGTTGAGGAACAGTCGGTTTTTTCTCTTTGGTTACCGATTCGGCCAGCACCGGAGCTTCCTTGGCCCCAGGCGCCCCTTCCCCCAGAACGGCCAGCACTTCCCCCACCTGGACCCGGCTTCCCTCCTCCTTGAGGATCTTTTCCAGATGGCCTGCGTCTTCTGCTGTCACTTCCACGTTCACCTTGTCGGTTTCCAGCTCCACCACCACATCGCCAGGGGCCACGGGATCTCCCTCTGTCTTGTGCCAGGAGCCAACCGTTGCTTCCACGATCGACTCTCCCATGGCCGGTACCTTGATCTCTCCGGGCATCCCCTATCCCTCCTTCACCTGAAGAGCCCCCAGGGCCTCCCTGAGGATCTCCTCCTGTACCCTTTGATGCAGCTCCAGGAACCCTTCCGCCGGGCTGGCCAGGGCCGGGCGCCCGACATAGCGGGGTTCTTCACCCAATATCCCCTTGAGGCGCGGGGCCACAAAGGTCCAGGCCCCCATGTTGCGGGGTTCTTCCTGCAGCCAGATGAAGGTTTGGGCCTTTTCGTAGCGCTGGAGCACCCCTTCCAGCTCCCGCCGGGGAAAGGGATAAAGCTGCTCCAGACGGATGCAGGCCAGATCCCGGCGGGGTTCCTTTTGCCTTCTGGCGAGAAGATCCACATAGACTTTGCCGCTGCAAAGGAGGACCCGCATCACTTCCCGGGGATCCTCCACCATAGGATCATCCAGCACCGGCTGGAAGCTTCCCTCGGTGAACTCCTCCAGGGTGGAGCGGGCCAGGGGGTGGCGCAAGAGGCTCTTGGGCGTCATGACGATGAGGGGGCGGGGGGCCTTTTGCAGGGTGAGGGCC
>JASBVX010000133.1 GCA_029960865.1 Bacillota bacterium
CCACCGAGACCGAGACGAAGGAAACCCTGGACGACTTTGCCGAAGTTCTGGAAGCCATCGTGGTGGAAGCCCACCGGGAACCGGAGAAGGTGAAGGGTGCCCCCACCCGCACGCCCGTGCGGCGGCTCGATGAAGCCCGGGCCTCCCGCCACCTGGAGCTGCGATGGGGAAGGAGGAGAACGGATGAAAGGCCTTGATGGGAGATCCCTGAGGGAGAGCGACCCCGAGATCGCCCGGCTCATCGGCGAGGAAGCCCGGCGCCAGGAAGAAGGGCTGGAGCTCATCGCATCGGAGAATTTCGCCAGCCGGGCGGTGCGCCAGGCCATGGGGTCGGTGCTGACCCACAAATACGCCGAAGGGTATCCGGGTCGGCGATATTACGGGGGTTGCCGGTACGTGGACGAGGTGGAGGACCTGGCCCGCCAGAGGGCCAAAGAGCTCTTCGGGGCGGCCCATGTCAACGTCCAGCCCCATTCCGGCGCCCAGGCCAACATGGCCGTCTATTTCTCGGTGCTGCATCCCGGGGATACGATTCTCGGAATGAACCTCGCCCATGGGGGCCACCTGACCCACGGGAGCCCCGTCAACTTTTCCGGGAAGCTGTACCGGGTGGTGAGCTACGGCGTTGACCCCGAAACGGAGACGGTGGACATGGCGGAAGTAGAGCGCCTGGCCCACCAGGAGAAACCTAAACTCCTGGTGGTGGGGGCCAGCGCCTACCCCCGGACCCTGGACTTCCCCGCCTTTGCCCGCATCGCCCGGGACGTGGGGGCCCTCTTGATGGTGGACATGGCCCACATCGCCGGGCTGGTGGCAGCGGGGGTCCATCCTTCTCCCGTCCCCCATGCCGACTTTGTCACCTCCACAACCCATAAGACTTTGCGGGGGCCCAGGGGCGGATTCGTTTTGGCCAAGGAAGACCTAGGAAAGGAGCTGGATCGGGCCGTCTTTCCCCTGATGCAAGGGGGCCCCCTGATGCACATCATCGCCGCCAAGGCCGTCTGTTTCCGGGAAGCCCTCCATCCCTCCTTCAAGACCTATCAAGAGCGGGTGGTGGAAAACGCCCGAGCGCTGGCCGACGCGCTGCAGGCAGAAGGCCTTCGCCTGGTCTCGGGAGGTACTGATACCCACCTTCTCCTGGTGGACCTGCGCCCGTTAAAGGTGACCGGCCGGCAAGCGGAGCTTTGGCTGGAAGCGGTGGGCATCACCGCCAACAAGAACGCCATCCCCTTCGACCCGGAAAAGCCCACCGTCACCAGTGGCATCCGGTTGGGAACCCCCGCGGTGACCACGCGGGGCATGGGCAGCCAAGAGATGGAAATCATCGGGACCCTCATCGGGAAGGTCCTGAAAGCCAAAGGGGATCCAGGGGTAGGGGCAAGGGTGAGGGAAGAAGTGCACCGCCTCGCGCGGGCTTTCCCCCTCTACCGGGAAGGGGAGACAGGCCTGCCGTGAACTGGGTGGAAAAGATCCGCAACATCCCTGACTACCCGGCACCGGGCATCCTCTTCCGGGACCTCACGCCTCTCTGGAAAGATCCCGAGATCTTTCGCTACCTGGTCGAGACCATGGCGGGAAAGGCGGCGCCTTGGTCCCCCGACATGGTCCTCGGCATTGAAGCCAGGGGCTTCATCTTCGGGGCGCCGCTGGCCCTTGCCCTGGGGGTTGGGTTTGTTCCGGCCCGGAAAGAAGGTCATCTCCCTCATGACACGTACAGGGTGGAGTATCAGCTGGAGTATGGCCTTGCCTCCTTGGAGATCCACCGGGATGCGTTGGAGCCGGGCATGCGGGTTCTGATCGTGGATGATCTCTTGGCCACCGGCGGCACCGGTCTGGCCGCCTGCCGGCTGGTGGAAGAAGGGGGAGGGGAGGTGGCAGGGCTGCTCTTTGCTGTGGAGCTGGAGGGCCTGGCGGGGCGCCAGAGCCTCACGCCTTACCGGGTGGAGAGCCTGGCCCGTCTACCGTGAGAAAAGGGATCTGGGTCCTCAACGGACCAAGCCTCAACCTTCTGGGGGTGAGGCGCCCCGAGATTTATGGGCGGACCACCCTCAAGGAGATCCAAGCCCAGCTGGAAGAGCGCTGCCAAAGGGAAGGGGTTCCCCTGGTCTTTCACCAGACGAACCACGAGGGAACCCTCATCGATCTTTTGCATGAGGCCCGGGAAAAGGCGGCGGTGGTCCTTTTGAACCCCGGAGCTTACGCCCATACCAGCATCGCCTTGCGGGACGCCATCGAGGCGGTGGAGGTTCCCGTCATCGAAGTGCATCTTTCCAACCCCCAGGCCAGGGAGCCCTTTCGGCGCCACTCCTTTGTGGCGGAAGTGGCCCGGGGTGTGGTGGCAGGCTTTGGGGCCCTCAGCTACCGGCTGGCCCTGGAGGCGGCCCTGGGATGGATCCAGGAAAAGGAGGAGGATCCTTTATGAGCTTTCTTTCCCGGCAGGAGAAACTCCGCCGGATCCTCGAGGCCGAGGGAGCGGCGGCCTTTCTCACCGTCGATCCGGTCCATCGCTATTACCTCAGCGGTTTTCGGGGCAGCGAGGGGACCCTTCTCCTTCTCCCAGAGGAAACGGTCCTTCTGGTGGACGGTCGTTATACGGTGCAGGCAAAGGAACAGGCCCCCTTTTGCCGCGTGGAGGAATACCAGCGGCCCCTTTACGGGGACCTTTTGCGAAAGGAACTGGCGGGGGCGGGGATCCAAGAGGTGGCGGTGGAGAGCCAGCGCCTGACCCATGGGTTCTTTCGGCGGTTGGGGGAGATGCTCCCGGAGGTCCGGCTTGAACCCCGGGAGGGCCTGGTGGAAACCCTTCGCCGCACCAAGGATGAGGAGGAGCTGGCCCTTTTGCGGGAGGCTTTTCAGCTGGCCGATGAAGGGTTTCATCATATCCTTTCCTTCATCCGACCGGGGGTTTCCGAAAGGGAAGTAGCTTTGGAACTGGAGTTTTTTTTGCGCCAAAAAGGAGCGGAAGGACCCTCCTTTCCCTTTATCGTGGCCTCAGGCGCCAGGGGGGCCCTTCCCCACGGGATGGCCAGCCATAAGCTCCTGGAAGAAGGGGACTTGGTCACCCTGGATTTTGGGTGCACCGTGGGGGGTTACCATTCCGACATCACCCGCACGGTGGCGGTGAAGAAAGTGGCGGAGCAGCAACGGCAGGTGTATGAGACGGTGCGGGCAGCGGGAGAGAAGGCCCTGGCTCTCCTGGAGGCGGGGGCTTTGGGGAAGGCCTTGGACGAGGCGGTTCGCTCTTTCCTCGAGGGCGCAGGGTACGGCGATTTCTTCCGCCACAGCCTAGGGCACGGGGTGGGGCTGGAGGTCCACGAAGCGCCTTCCCTGAGCGCCCCTTCCCCGGATATCTTAGAAGACGGCATGGTGGTCACGGTAGAGCCGGGCGTCTATATCGAGGGCTGGGGCGGCGTCCGCATCGAGGATGCCGTGATCGTCAAGCCGGGAGGCTATGAGCTTTTGACCCATAGTCCCAAGGAACTCTTGATCGTGGGGTGACGGATCATGTCGGTGATTTCCTCCAACGACTTTTACAGCGGGGCGGCTATCCTGGTGGATGGGGAGCCGTTCCAGGTGTTGCAATCGGAGCACGTCAAGCCAGGCAAGGGCCCGGCGTTTGTGCGGGCCAAGCTTCGCAACCTGAAGACGGGGGCCACCGTGGAAAAGACCTTCAACGCCGGCGAGAAAATCCCCCGGGCCAATGTGGAGCGCAGCGAGATGCAGTTTCTTTATGCCGATGGTGATCAATACGTCTTTATGGACAACGAGACCTTCGAGCAGATTGGCGTCTCCAAAGACATCCTGGGGGATGACGTCCAGTTTTTGCAGGAGAACATGGAAGTGAAAGTGGTCCGGTTCGAAGGGCGGGTGGTGGAGGTGGAGCTGCCCTCAGCGGTGGAGCTGACGGTGGTGGAGACCGACCCCGGCCTCAAAGGGGATACCGCCTCGGGAGGGAGCAAGCCTGCCAAGCTGGAAGGGGGAGCGGTGATCCAGGTGCCCCTCTTCGTGCGGGTAGGGGACCGGGTGCGGGTGGATACCCGGACCAGGGAATATGTGAGCCGCGTCTGAAGGCTAGAAGGGAGCCCCTCTGGCGCATGCTAATCCCTGGGGGATGGACATGGAAGACGGGGTGGAGTGCCAGGTTTCCTATGTCAGGGGGCTTCTGGAAGGCCAGGCGGGGGAGCCGGAAAGGATCCTCAGGGGCTTTTTGACCATCCTCGATGGCCTGGCTGCTCGGATCGAGGCGGTGGAACGGCGGCAGGACTGGTTGGAGACGGCCTTGGAGGGACGGGAGCGGCGGCGGACCTGGAGCATGGTCTGCCCCCACTGCCGGGTGGTCCTGCATCTTCCCGACCAGGCGTGGGATGAAGAAGGCCACCTGGAGTGGGTCTGCCCGGTGTGCCACGAGCTCATCCAGGATGACAGCCCCGAGTTCGAAGCCTACACAGACGAGGAACATCTGGAAAACTGACGTGGACGACAGGGTCTTCTCCTGGCACCATGGAGAAGAAGGCGGGAGACGGTGAACGTCCAGAGCTGGCCGGCCTCGGCGGCCCGGGCCGCGGGGACCTGGGTGGTGAGGCCCCAGGATCTCAACTACCACCAGTCCATCTTCGGCGGCCGGGTCATGGCGTTGGTGGATGATCTGGCCAGCCGGCTGGCCACCGATATGGCGGGGCGGCCGGTGGTGACGGTGGGCCTCGATCTCATGACCTTCGAGGCGGGGATCCGGGCCTTTGAGCTGATTCACCTGGAGGCGCGGGTGACCCGGGTTTTTCGTACCTCCATGGAGATCATGGTCCTGGTGCAGGGGATGAACCCCCGCACCGGCGAGACGTGGCGCACCAGCACCGCCACCTTGACGGTGGTGGCCTTGGGGGAAGAA
>JASBVX010000134.1 GCA_029960865.1 Bacillota bacterium
TAACTACGTGGGCACCGAGCATATCCTGTTGGGTCTCATCCGCGAAGGGGAGAGCGTGGCAGCCAAGGTCCTGGAGAACATGGGAGCCGATCTGGAAAAGGTGCAGCGGGAAGTCATCCGCCTCATGGGGGGCACCGTCCAGACCCAGGGGGTTCCTCCCGCCCCGCGGGCAACGCGCCGCGCCAAATCCAACACCCCGGCGCTGGACACTTTCGGCCGCGATCTCACCCAGATGTCGGAAGAAGGCAAACTGGACCCTGTGGTGGGGCGGGAGAAGGAAATCCAGAGGGTCATCCAGATCCTTTCCCGGCGCACCAAGAACAATCCCGTGCTCATCGGGGAGCCGGGGGTGGGCAAGACGGCCATCGTGGAAGGCCTCGCCCAGCGCATCGCCGATGGGCAGGTCCCCGAGATCTTGAAAGATCGCCGGGTGGTGGCCCTGGATCTGGGGGCGATGGTGGCCGGTTCCAAATACCGGGGCGAGTTCGAAGACCGCCTCAAGAAAGTCATGGAGGAAATCCGCCGGGCGGGGAACGTCATCCTCTTCATCGATGAGATGCACACCATGATCGGGGCAGGCGCCGCCGAAGGCGCCATCGATGCCGCCAACATCCTGAAACCTGCCCTTTCCCGGGGTGAGATCCAGGCCATCGGCGCCACCACTTTGGATGAATACCGCAAATACGTAGAAAAGGACGCGGCGCTGGAGCGGCGCTTCCAGCCGGTGATGGTGGACGAACCGTCGGTGGAGGAAACCATCGAGATCCTGCGGGGTCTGCGGGATCGCTACGAAGCCCATCACCGGGTCCGCATCACCGACGACGCCATCGAGGCGGCGGCCCGGTTGGCCCACCGCTACGTCACCGACCGGTACCTTCCCGATAAAGCCATCGATCTTATCGATGAGGCCGCCTCCAAGAAGCGCCTGGAAGCTTTTGTGGCTCCGCCGGAGCTGAAGGCCATCGAAGCCCGCCTGGAGGCGGTGCGCAAGGAGAAGGAAGCGGCCGTCCAGAGCCAGGAGTTCGAAAAGGCGGCGGCCCTGCGGGATCAGGAGCAGAGGATCATGGAGGAGCTAGAGGCGGAACGGGAGAAGTGGCGGCACACGCAGCTGACGGAGCAGCTGGACATCACCGCCCAGGACGTGGCGGAGATCGTGGCCAGCTGGACGTCCATCCCCGTCCGTCAGCTGACGGAAGAAGAGTCGCAGAGGCTTTTGAACCTGGAAAAGGTGCTCCATGAAAGGGTCATTGGCCAGGATGAAGCGGTGTCGGCGGTGGCCCGGGCCATCCGGCGGGCCCATGCCGGCCTGAAAGACCTGAACCGGCCCATCGGCTCCTTCATCTTCCTGGGCCCCACAGGGGTGGGCAAGACGGAGCTGGCCAAGGCCTTGGCGGAAGCGCTTTTCGGCGATGAAGAAGCGATGGTGACCATCGACATGTCGGAGTATACCGAAAGGCATACGGTGTCCCGCCTGGTGGGCGCCCCTCCCGGGTATATCGGCTATGACGAAGGGGGCCAGCTGACGGAAGCCATACGGCGTCGCCCTTATTCCGTCATCCTTCTGGATGAGATGGAAAAGGCCCATCCCGAGGTCTTCAACATCCTCCTGCAGGTCCTGGAGGAAGGCCGCCTTACCGACGGGCAGGGCCGTACGGTGGACTTCCGCAACACCGTCGTCATCATGACCTCCAACGTGGGGGCGGAGACCATCAAGCGCCAGACCCGCATGGGCTTCCGCACTGCTCAGGATGAGGAAGCCTCCTACGAGGACATGAAGGAAAAGATCATGAACCAGGTCCGCCATACCTTCCGGCCTGAGTTCCTCAACCGGGTGGATGAGATCATCGTCTTCCACGCCCTGGATCGGCAACACCTGGGCCAGATCGTGGAGCTCTTCTTCAAGCGGCTGGCCAAGCGCTTGGAGGAGAAGGAGTACTACCTCACCTTCACCGATCGGGTCAAGGAACGGGTCATCGATGAGGGGACCAACCTGGAGTTTGGGGCCAGGCCTTTGCGCCGGGCCGTCACCCGCCTCATCGAAGATCCCCTTTCGGAAGAGGTCCTGGCGGGCCGCTTCAAGCCGGGGGATCGGGTCGTGGTGGATACCGACGAAGACGGGAAGGTGATTTTCCACCGGCCGGAAGAAGCGACCCTTCCCAAAGGTAGCGAATCTCGGGGTGAACTGTCTTGAAGGTGACGATCCTCTACTTCGGTAGGGCCGCCGAGCTGGCGGGACGCCGCCGCGAAGAGCGGGAAGGGCAGAGCCCGTGGAAGGTGGGAGAGCTCTTGGCAGAGCTCTCCCTTTCCTATCCCCACCTGAAAGACTTCTTGCCTTACCTCGCTGTGGCCATCAACGAAAGCTATGCCTCCAGGGATCAACTTCTCCAGGATGGGGACGAGGTGGCCCTCCTTCCTCCCGTGAGCGGCGGGGAAGGTTCGTTTGTCGCCCTGAGAGAGGAACCCCTTTCGGTGGATGAGGCCATCGGCCGGGTGGCTCACCCTGAACGGGGCGGGGTAGTGACTTTTCTCGGCACCGTCCGGAGCCGGACCGAGGAAAAGGAAACCCTGGCCCTCCACTACGAAGCCTATGGTTCCATGGCCCTCAAGGAGATGGGGGCAATTGCCGAAGAAGCGGAAGCACGCTGGGAAGGGGTGAGGGTGGCCATCCTCCACCGGGTAGGCACCCTCCATCCCGGAGAGACCGCCGTCATCGTGGCGGCAGCCGGCCCTCACCGGCTTGAAGCTTTTGCGGCAGCCCAATACTGCATCGATCAGCTTAAGGAACGGGTCCCCATCTGGAAGAAGGAAATCCGGCCCGGCGGCGTCGAAGAGTGGAGCCGCCTGCCGTAGAAAGGGGCAATTCCTTTGCCTTCCGCCCGCACCTTGTTCGTGTGTCAAAACTGCGGGTATGCCTCTCCCCGGTGGTTGGGCCGATGCCCCGAATGCGGCACCTGGAACCAGTTCGTGGAGGAGAAGGCCCCCGACAAAGACGTGAAAGGGCCGTCAGGGCCTATGCCGGAGGCCGTGCCCCTCGATGGACCCCTTCTCGACAAGGATGTCCGGCGCCCCACCGGCCTCTTGGAACTGGATCGGGCCCTTGGCGGGGGCCTGGTGGCGGGAAGCGTCACCCTTTTAGGCGGTGAGCCCGGTGCCGGGAAATCCACCCTGGCCCTCCAGCTTTCGGCCCTCTATCCCGGGGCGGGCGAAAAGGCCCTCTACGTTGCCGGGGAAGAGTCCCCCCAGCAGGTCCAAATGAGGGCCAAAAGGATCGGCATTGTCCACCCCCACATCCTGGTCCTGGGGACGTCGCGGGTGGAAGATGTCCAGCGGGTCTGGGAGGTGCAGGCGCCCTCCCTGGTGGTGGTGGACTCCATCCAGACTTTGGCCTCCGGTGACTTTTCCTCGCCCCCGGGCAGTGTGGGCCAGGTGCGGGCGGTGGGGGCCCGCCTCATCCAGCAGGCCAAAGAAAGCCATGTACCCCTGTTTCTCATCGGCCACATCAACAAAGAAGGTTTGCTGGCCGGGCCCAAAGTCCTGGAGCATGCGGTGGATACTGTCCTTTACTTTGAAGGGGAGCGTCACGGGGTCCAGCGCATCGTGCGGGCCTCCAAGAACCGCTTCGGCCCGGTGGGGGAAATCGGGTGCTTCGAGATGGGAGAGGGAGGGCTGCGGGAAGTGGCCAACCCATCGGCGTGGTTCCTCTCCGACTTTGAGCAAGGTTCCTGGCAGAGCGGCATGGCCGTCACCGCCGCGGCCGAAGGATCCCGTCCCCTTCTGGTGGAGGTCCAGGCCCTTCTGGTCACGGCCCGCTATGGTCCAGGGCGCCGCACCGTCAGCGGCTTCGATCCCAACCGCCTGGCCCTCTTGTTGGCCGTGCTGGAACGGCGGTTGGGGTGGCCGTTGACCCAGGAGGACGCCTTCTTGAAGGTGGTGGGGGGCCTCAAGGTGGAGGAGCCTGCCATGGACCTGGCGGTCGCCCTGGCCCTGGCTTCCGCTTACGTCCAGCAGCCCTTTCCTAGGGATTGGGCAGCCTTTGGCGAGGTGGGACTGGGCGGGGAAGTTCGGCCGGTGGCCCGGGCGGAAGCCCGGGTGAAAGAAGCGGGGCGCCTCGGTTTCCGGAAAGTCCTCCTGCCGGCCGCCAACGCCCGGGAACTGAAAGGGATCGGGGAGCCGGAGCTCCTTCCCGTCCAGCACCTGCAGGAAGCTCTTTCCTTCAGCCGGCTGTCCTCGCGGCGGAGCCGCCGGGAGACTCAGGAAAAATTGTAAATTCCCAAGGTCGAAAGCTTTTTCTGTTCCCGGATGAGAACGTCGTAGATGTTGACGTCCACCGCATTTCCCAGAGCAGCCATATAGAAAAGGACCCGGCCCAGCTCTTCCTCCACCACTTCCCGGCAGTTGGGGCAAAGCTGGCCCTTCACATGATCATCCATGTAATGCTTCAGATCGCGGAGGGAAATATCCTGGGGAAGCTGGGGTTTTTCTGCCTGGATGCGGATGCATCCGCAGCTGGTGACGGCTTTCACGATGGCCCGGTGGACCCGGCTGGTGGAATCTTGGAGCTTGGAGAGGACGTCCAGTATGCTGCGGTTATGGACGAGATTCTCATTGACGCTCTCCTGGAATTCGTCCCACAAGAGGTCTTTCATCCGGTGTGGCTCCTCTCTCCATGTCTGACGCCCTTGATTGCCCCATTATAAGGACGGCCGTTTTGCGGTGTCAATTGCGAAAGGCCCTACCTGAACCTCCCCACGGCTAAAGCCGGGGGGTTCTAAGAGGAACCACCGCCGCCT
>JASBVX010000135.1 GCA_029960865.1 Bacillota bacterium
CACGGCGTTGGACTGGACTGCCATGAGGACCAACAGAAGGTTGGCCCCGACGGAGAAGTTCTCGCCTGCCCCCGTCACCACCAGCCCCCGCCAGGAGGCTTCCACCTCATCGATGGCCCGGGAAAGGGCCTCGAAGGTCCCAGGGCCCAGGGCATCCTTGGCCCCGTGGAGGATCAGCCCCACCACCTCCTCACCCAGGTCTACCAGAGTGGCATCCTCCGTCCTCCATATCTTCTTTTCCCGCAGGTAGTGGGCCACCGGATAGGGTGCGGCAGGCATGGCCTCCATGCCGGGCAGGTCGGCCCATGGCGCCAGCGTAGGCTGGCCGCTGCCATCGTAGAAACCGCCCTTTTCCTCCACCTGCCTGATCCAATCGGGGAGAGCCTCCCCGGACTCTTCCAACGCCTGCAGGGTCTCCTTGAAACCAAGGCCGTCCCACAGCTGAAAAGGCCCGATATCCCAGTTGAAACCCCAGCGCATGGCGTCGTCCACCGCCTGGATGCTGGGCGCGATCTCCCGAGCGCGGCGGGCCGCGTACCCCAGAACCCGGTACGTGATGGCCCGAGCCGCAGCAGCCGCTTCATCTTCTCCGGAAAGAAAGATCTTCACCCGCTCCACCGGGTCGCTGGCCTTGAGGGCCGCCCCCACCGACGCGAAGCGGGGCTTCTCCTGGGGTTTGTAGGTGTAGCTGGACCAGTCCAGGGCTTCGATCACCGTCTCCCCCTGGGCCCCTTTGGTGCGGCGGTAAACGCCCCGGCCCGATTTTTCCCCTAGAGCTCCTTCCTGCACCAAGCGGCGCAGGAAATCGGGCACCGCGAAGGCTTCCCGGTCTTCCTCGTCCTGGGCCTGCTGGCGGAGGTTGTCGGCCACGTGGAGGTAGGTATCGATACCCACCAGGTCCAGGGTGCGGAACGTGGCGCTCTTGGGGTGACCCAGGGCCGGACCCGTAATGACATCCATGGCTTCCACCGAAAGGGAGCGCTTCATCATTTCCTGCACCGCCACCTGGAAGGCGAAGGTTCCGATGCGGTTGGCGATGAAATTGGGGGCGTCTTTGGCCACGACAATCCCTTTGCCGAGCCGCCCCTGACCCAGCTGGACCACTCGCTCCACCAGCTCGGGACTGGTCTCGGGAAGAGGAATGATCTCCAAGAGTTTCATGTAGCGGACGGGGTTGAAGAAATGGGTGCCCATGAAGCGCTTCCGGTCCTCGGGGGAAAACACCTCGGCGATGCGGGCGATGGGAAGGCCCGAGGTATTGGTGGAGAGAAGGGCCCCGGGCGCGATGTGGGGAAGGACTTTTTGCCACAGCTGATGCTTGGCCTCCAGATCCTCGATGATGGCTTCCAGGACCCAGTCGGCCTCCTGCAGGCGGTGCAAATGATCCTCCAGGTTGCCGGGCCGGATGAGGTAGAGAGCCTGGGGATCGTAGAAAGGCGCCGGTTTCATTTCCTGCAATCGCTTGAGGGCTCCCAGAGCCAGCTTGTTGGGGTCGGTTTCGTCCACCACCAGATCCAGAAGATCGCAGGGGATGCCCGCATCGGCCAGGCGGGCCGCAATCTGCGCCCCCATAACCCCGGCGCCCAGGATGGCCACGCGCTTGATGGCAGGCTGACGTTTCATCAAGCCTCCATCCCCTTTCTACTTCGTTTTGGCTGCTGCTTCCTGCTTGGCCTCATCGGCCAAAACCCGGCGGAGGATCTTGCCCACCGCGCTTTTGGGGAGTTCCTCGCGGAAGATGATCTGACGGGGAATCTTGTAGGCCGCCAGCTCCTCCCGGCACCGCTTTTCCACTTCCTCAGCCGTCAGAGTGGCCCCTTCCTTCAGCACGATGTAGGCCCTCACCGTCTCGCCCCGGTAAGGATCAGGGGCTCCCACCACCGCCGCTTCCGCCACCTCCGGCATGGCGTAAAGGACTTCCTCCACCTCCCTCGGGTAGATATTGTACCCGCTGGCGATGATAACGTCCTTTTTGCGATCCACGATCTGGAAATAGCCGTCCTCGTCCATGCGCCCCAGATCCCCGGTCCGCAGCCACCCATCCTTGAGGACCTGCTCCGTTTCATCGGGGCGATTCCAGTAGCCCTTCATCACCTGGGGGCCTTTCACCAACAGCTCCCCCACTTCCCCCGCTGGAAGCTCCTGGTCCCCTTCAGGATCTACGATCTTGGCATCGGTGTCGGGCCAGGGAAGGCCGATGGTACCGTTGCGCCTCTCACCCCAGATGGGATTGGAGTGGGTTACGGGAGAGGCTTCCGTCAGGCCGTAACCTTCCACCATCCGCCCCCCCGTCACCTTTTCGAACTGCTCCTGAACTTCCAGGGGCAAGGGAGCCGACCCGCTGATGCAGGCTTCCACACCCCTAAGATCGTATTTATCCAGGTCCTTCATCTGGAGGACCGCCACGTACATGGTGGGGGTGCCCGGGAACAGCCGGGTCTTGTACCGGGTGATGGCCTCCAGCATCGCCTTCCCCTCGGGCCGCGGCAAGAGAACCATGGCATGGCCGTGGGCCACGGCAAAGTGGAGGACGGTGGTGAGGCCGTACACGTGGAAGAAGGGCAGCGCCGCCAGGACCGTCCCTGCACCCCGGGGAATCTTGTACAGCCACGCTTGAGCCTGGACCACATTAGACATCAGATTGCCGTGGGTCAGCATGGCGCCTTTGGCCACCCCCGTGGTTCCCCCGGTGTATTGGAGAAGGGCCAGATCCTTGGCACCCTTATCTTCACCGGGAAGGCGCGCCATGGCGTCTTCGGGCGAGACCCCCTGCACCACCGCATCGTAGCGGAGGACCTTATCGGTGTACTGGATCTTCGGCAGTTTTTGGGTGAAGGGGTACAAGAAGGAGAGGGGAAAGGGCAACCGATCCTTGACGCTGGTGAAAAGGGCCCGCTTTAAGGGGGTCTTGTCCCATGTGGGCATGATGCGGGGATAAAGAAGATCCAGGGCGATGATGGTTTCCGCACCGCTATCGCTCAGCTGATGGACCAGCTCCTGGGGCATGTAGAGGGGATTGACCCAGACGACCACACCCCCCAAATAGTGGACGCCATAATAGGCAGCCACCGCTTGGGGAATATTGGGCAGCATCAAGGCCACCCGGTCCCCCGGCTTCACCCCTAAGCGCTGCAGCCCGTGGGCCAAGCGCCGCGCCTCCCGGTGAATCTCCGCGAAGGTCATCTTCTTGTTGTAGAAGATGGTGGCGGCATCGTTGGGAAAGTCTCGGGCGGCATCGGTGAGAAGCTGACAGATGGGACGATCGGGATAATCCAAGGAGCGAGGCACTTCAGGGGGATAATGCCCATACCAGGGGCGATCGCCTTCCACGTAGCTCATGGTCATACCTGCCTTTCTCTTTATGACGATGTCGATAAGGCATCTTTCGCCATAAGCGCTGCCTTTCCCTTTCCGTGGGGCGGCCCTCTGGGTTACCATCATCCCATGACCGATGTCTTGACAGTCCAGGAAATCCAGGAAGCCTTCGACCGCATCCGACCCCATGTCCTCATAAGCCCTCTCTTGCCCTGCCTCTGGTGCGGCGACGCCGTTTGGATCAAGGGGGAAAACCTCCAGCGGACCGGCGCCTTCAAGATAAGGGGCGCCTTCAACATGCTCCTGGCCCAAACCCAGCGCGGGAAGGTTTTAGGGGTGGTAGCCGCATCTTCGGGAAACCACGGCCAGGCGGTGGCCTATGCAGCCCGGCGCCTGGGCCTTCCCAGCGTCGTCATCATGCCGGAGAACGCCAACCGGGTGAAGGTGGAGGCCACCCGCCGCTGGGGCGCCCACATCCTTTTCGCCCCTCCCGACAGCCAGGCCCGCCTGCGGATGGCGGAAGAGGTGGCCCAGGAAAAGGGTTTCCTCCTGGTCCCTCCTTACGACCATCCCCTCATCATGGCGGGCCAGGGGACCACCGCCCTGGAAATCTTGCAGCAGCTCCCTGACGTGGAGGAAGTTTACGTGCCTCTGGGGGGAGGCGGCCTGGCGGCAGGGGTCTCCACCGCCCTGAAGGCCCTTAAACCCGCCGTGAAGGTATTGGGCGTGGAACCGGAAGGAGCTGCCGATCACTACCTTTCGCGGCAAAACGCTCGGCGCACCCCCTGGCCGGAGGTCCACACCGTGGCCGACGGTCTGCGGGCCTCCATCCCGGGAGAGCTGACCTTTCCCATCCTCCAGCGCTACCTGGACGACATCATCCTGGTTTCCGATGAGGAGATCCTCCAGACGATGGGGCATCTGGGTTTCCAGAGCAAGCTGGTGGTTGAACCTTCCGGGGCGACGGCCCTAGCGGGACTCCGCCAACGGCAAAAGGATGGGGTTCGCCAGGTGGCCCTCCTCTCAGGGGGCAACGTGGAAGGGGAGCTCTGGCAGGCCTGGGTGGACCTATCCGCCCGCTCGTCCCTGGACCACTAAGGAAATATCACGGGGAGAGAAAAAAGGGAAGGAGAGGGAAGGCGTCCGCCTTCCCTCTCCTTCAGACGTTGCCTCCTCAGTACGCCCACACCAGGATCATGACGGCCACCGCGAAGGTGACGGCGAAAAGGAGCCCCACCCCGTAGGTCAAAGCGTAGAGGCGGGGGCTGACATCCAGATGCATGAAGACAGCCAGCTGCAGGACCACCTGGATGCCTGCCAGCACCAGAAGGAGAATCACCAGGGGGCTAGGGGCCAGCCACCCAAAACCCACCGCCAGAAAGGCGACGGCCGTGAGCGCCAGCATGATCCCCGTCCACCAGAGAAGCCTTCTCGTACTTTCATCGGTCTTGGCC
>JASBVX010000136.1 GCA_029960865.1 Bacillota bacterium
GGCTACGATTCCGATGATCCGAGGAGCCTGGGGGAAGTGGGCCGGGTGGGGGTGGCGGTGGATACCCTGGCCGACATGGAACGGCTCTTTGAAGGGATCCCCTTGGATCAGGTGTCCACCTCCTTTACCATCAACTCCTCCGCCCAGATCATCTTGGCCATGTACCTGGTGGTGGCGGAAAAGCAGGGGGTGCCCTGGGAAAAGGTCCGGGGCACGGTGCAAAACGACATTTTGAAAGAGTACACCGCCCAGAAGACCTACATCTATCCCCCGGAACCCAGCCTGCGCATCATCACCGACATGTTCGCCTTTGCCGCCCGGTATGCTCCTTCCTTCAACACGGTGAGCATTTCCGGTTACCACATCCGGGAGGCGGGGTCCACGGCGGTGCAGGAGCTGGCCTTTACCCTGGCCGACGGCTTCACCTATGTGGAGCGGGGCATGGCGGCGGGGCTCCCGGTGGATCTCTTTGCCCCGCGCCTCTCCTTCTTCTTCGATGTCCACAACGACTTTTTCGAGGAGATCGCCAAGTTCCGGGCAGCCAGGCGTATCTGGGCCAGGGCCATGAAAGAAAAATACGGGGCCCAGGATCCCCGTTCGTGGAAGCTGCGGGTCCACGCCCAGACGGCCGGCGTGACCCTGACGGCCCAGCAGATGGAGAACAACATCGCCCGGGTGACCTGGCAGGCCCTGGCGGCCATCTTGGGGGGCACCCAGAGCCTCCATACCAACTCCATGGATGAGGCCCTGGCCCTGCCGACGGAGAGGGCCGTGAGGGTGGCCCTTCGCACCCAGCAGGTCCTGGCCTATGAGAGCGGGATCCCGCAGGTGGTGGATCCTTTAGGTGGGTCCTACTACGTGGAGAACCTGACGAAGCAGATGGAAGAGGCGGCCCAGGCCTATTTCGACCGCATCGAAGGCATGGGGGGCGTGGTGGCGGCCATGGAAAAGGGCTTTATCCAAAAAGAGATTGCCGATGCCAGCTATGAGTACCAAAGGGCCCTTTTGGCGGGGGAAGAGAAGATCGTCGGGGTCAACAGCTGGGTGACGGGGGAAGAGGCGCCGGTGCCCCTTTTGCAGATCGACCCCGCCCTGGAGGAAAAGCAGATCCGGCGCCTCAAAGAAGTGAAAACGAGAAGGTCGGAGAAAGAGGTGGCCCGCACCTTGAAGGAGCTGAGGCGGGTGGCCCAGACCCAGGAGAACATGATGCCGGCCCTTTTGGACTGCGTCCGGGCTTACTGCACCCTGCAGGAAATGGACGATGTGCTGAGGGAGATCTTTGGGACTTATGAAGAAGACATCATCATCTGAGAAGCCGGCTTCCCCCATCCGGGTGGTGGTGGCCAAGCCGGGCCTGGATAGCCACGACCGGGGGGCCAAGATCCTGGCCCGGGCCCTTCGGGATGCGGGCATGGAAGTGATCTACACCGGCCTTCACCGCACCCCCGAAGAGGTGGTGCGGACGGTGGTGGAAGAAGATGCCGAGGCCCTTTGCATCAGCCTTCTTTCGGGAGCTCATACGGCCCTGGTGCCGCGGGTGATGGCCCTTTTGAAGGAAGCGGGGATGGAGGATACGGTGGTTTTCTTGGGAGGGACCATCCCCGAAGAGGATGTGCCCGCCATGAAGGCGGCGGGGGTGGCGGGGGTCTACGGGCCCGGGTCTGACCTGAAGGTCATCACCGCGGATCTCCAGGCAAAGGTGGAAAGGGTTCGCGCAAAGGCATGAGGGACCAGTGGGCGGAAAAGCTCTTGGCCGGGGACCGGCTGGCCCTGGCCAGGGCCATCACGTGGGTGGAAAACGAGGATGAGCGGGGTTTATCCCTTTTGCAGGAGGTCTTCCCTCATACGGGGAAGGCCTGGGTCATCGGCCTGACGGGGGCTCCCGGAGCCGGAAAGAGCACCCTTTTGCTCCGGCTGGCGGAGGCCTTTTCCAAGGAAGATCTCAAAGTCGGGGTGGTGGCGGTCGATCCCAGCAGCCCCTTCACGGGAGGGGCCCTTTTGGGGGACCGGGTCCGCTGGCAAAGGCGCATCGCCGGCGACATTTTCTTCCGCAGCCTGGCCAGCCGGGGGCGCCTGGGGGGCCTCAGCCGAGCGGCCTACGATGCCATCCGCCTCATGGATGCCGCCGGCCGCCAGGTGATCCTGGTGGAAACGGTGGGAGTGGGCCAGGCGGAAGTGGATATCATGCATGCGGCCCACACGGTGGTGGTGGTCCTGGCCCCGGGGCTGGGGGATGACATCCAGGCCAATAAGGCCGGGATCGCCGAGATCGGTGACATCTTCGTGGTCCATAAGGCCGATCGGGAAGGGGCCAGCGATACTGCGCGGGATATGCGCATGGCCCTTGGCCTTTCGCCGGAGGCCCGGGGGCGAAGGGAAGGCTATACGCCCCCTGAAGAAGGGGGCCCTGCCTGGTTTCCACCGGTCTTTTTGGTGTCCTCCCTTTCGGGGAAGGAGCGGGGCTTGGAGACTCTCATGACTGGCCTTTATCAGCACCGCCGGTATCTGGAGGCACGAGGCCTCTTTGGGGAAAGGGTCACGGAAGAGGACCGGCGGCGGATGGAAGAGGTCCTGTCGGAAGAGGCCCTTCGCTGGGTGATGGAGCGGGCCAAAGAAGACGGTACCCTGGAAGAGGTGCTGGAGGCCTTAAAGAGAAAAGATGTGGATCCCCGGACGGCGGCCCGCCGTATTCTGGGGGGGATCGGAGAGGAGAAGAGGGTGCCTTGAGCCTTTTTGTGGATCGGGATCTGGAAGCGCTGAAGGCGATGGCCAGGGATGTGGCCCAGAGGGAGCTGGCTCCGCGGTCCCGGGAGGGGGATGAGACGGGGGCTTTTCCGCGGGAGAGCCTCCGCATTCTCTTCGAGGCGGGGTTTCTTGGGATGATGGTGCCCCGGGAGTGGGGCGGGGGAGGCCTCGGGCACCTGGCCCATGCCCTGGTGCTGGAAGAGGTGGCCAAGGTCGATTCCTCCCTGGCGGTTTTGATGGAGGTCCACAATACCCTCCACCTGGAGGGGCTCCTTCGCTTTGGGAGGGAGAAGCTGAAAGAAGAAGTCATCCCCCACCTTTTGAAAGATTCCTGGGGAGGCTTTGCCCTGACGGAACCCCAGGCGGGCTCCGATGCCAAATCCATCCGGACCCGGGCAAAAAGAGAGGGGGACACCTGGGTTTTGGAAGGGGAAAAGGCCTTCATCACGGGAGCGGGAGAAGCCGCCTACTACATCGTGTTTGCCCAGGCGCCGGAGGGGATCACGGCTTTTCACGTGCCGGGGAATGCTCCGGGACTTTCGGCAGGGGCTCCCTTGCAGAAGATGGGGATCCGCTCGGCAGTGACGGGGTCCCTCTATCTGGATGGGGTGAGGATTCCGGATGAAAGGCGCCTGGCGGAGCCCGGAGAGGGCCTCAAGATGGCCCTCTCCCTCCTGGATGGGGGCCGGGTGGGAATCGGCGCCCAGGCCCTTGGTTTGGCCCAGGCGGCTCTGGAAAAGTCTTTGGCTCATGCGAGGGAGAGGGAGCAGTTCGGTCAAAAGATCGGGGATTTTCAGGGAATCCGCTTCAAGCTGGCGGAGATGGCGACGGAAATCGAAGGAGCAAGGGCCCTTGTCTACCGGGCGGCCGCTCTTTTGGATCAAGGAGGCCGCCATACCCTGGAGTCATCCCAAGCGAAGCTTTTCGCCTCCAAGGTGGCGGTGCGGGCATGTCTGGAAGCGATCCAGATCCACGGTGGAGCCGGGTACATCCAGGATGTGGGGGTGGAACGGCTCTTACGGGATGCCAAGGCGACGGAGATCTACGAAGGCACCAGCGAGATCCAAAAGGTGATCATTGCCCGCCATCTCCTCGGAGAAGCCTGAGGAGGCGGGGCCTTTGGGGAGAACGGGAGAGGGCAGGAAGAGGGACACGAGGGAAGACCACCACCGGCGCCAGGCATCCTGGAGGGGAGGCCTGGCGTTTTCTCTGGGCTTGGGGAGGACGGTGCCGGCCGCTACCAGAGGGTAAGAGGCGAGAAGCCGGCCGTTGACCCAGACCTCCAGGGTGCCAAGGGTCTCTCCTTTTTCTATGGGGGCCTCGATCCACGAGGGGACTCCCTCCACCCGGAAGGTGACCCGATCGAAGGGAGCGAGAAAGGTCCGGATTCCCGCCGAAGAGGCGGGCGTCAAAGGGACAAAGGGGCGCAGGCCTCCCCTCACCTGGACCTGGGCGGCCTGGGCGCCGGAGGGAAGAAGGAGTTCGTCGCGGTAGTGGGTCCATCCCCAGCGAAAGAGGTTTTGGGCATCCTGGTATTTCCCGTCTTTAGTGTCTTTTAGGAGGACCACCAGAAGGTGGCGGCCCCGATAGGTGGCGCTGGCGACGTAAGTGTGGCCGGCGGCCTGGGTGTAGCCGGTTTTCATCCCATCCACCCCGCCCTGGCCCAGGAGTTTATTTTCATTGACCCAGAGGTGATCTCCCACCTGGATCTTGGGCGTGGCGGCGATGCGGCGGAGGAGGGGGTTCTGCCAGAAGGCCCGGGCGATGAGGGCCATGTCCCGGGCGGTGGTGATGTGGTGGGGGTCGGGCAAGCCGTGGGGGTTCGAGAAGCGGGAGTGGGTGGCCCCCAGTTTCCTCGCCTCTTGGTTCATCCACTGGGCGAAGGTTTCCTCGGAACCGGCGAGACCCAGGGCCAGGGCAGAGGCGGCGTCGTTTCCCGAGACCAGGAGGAGGCTGCCGAGGAGCTCTTCCACCGAGCGCTTTTCCCCCGGCCTGAGG
>JASBVX010000137.1 GCA_029960865.1 Bacillota bacterium
GCGGGGATCGACGAAGGTGAGGGTCCCCACCCCCGAGGCTCCGTCGCGGATCCAGAGGCCAATCAGGTACCGCTGGGCCCGGACGTCGTAGACGGGAGGCACCTCCACCGTAAAGCTGCGCCCGCCTCGCTCCAGCTCCAGCACCACTGGGGCCCCCTTTTGGATGGCGGCCCGGATGCGGGCGGCCGCATCTTCCTTGCGCTCCACCGGCACCCCTTCCACCGCCACCAGCCGATCTCCAGGTCGGACGCCGGCCTCAAAGGCCGGCCGCCGCGCCACCCCGTCGGCACCCCGCAGGGCCGTCTCATCCACCACTGTCACCCCGGTGCCCCGCAAGAGAACCCCCAGGGCTTCACCTCCCGGGGCCAGGGCCAGGGCCGGCCTCGCCTCCACCTGCAGCGTGGCCACGGGAACCAGGCCCAGAAAGGCCACCTCCAGCCGTCCCTTCCCCGGGGCCGAGGCCCAGAGGGCCCCCTCTTTGAGGGAGGTCCAGCGGGTGGAAAGGGGCTCATCCCCCAGATGGAGGAATTCCTCCTGGTCCACCCGGGCTTGGAAGAGGGGGCCGGCAGGAAGGGAAAGGCTGCCCTTTTGCCCCGCCAAGAGATACACCGTGGAGGGCAGCGTCCCCAGACCCTGGACGGGTGGGGCCATGCCCAAGAGGAGGATGGCTACGGCCAAACACACACCCCAAAAGCGTCGCCGCCTGTTATGCACTTGTCATCACGCTCCCGGAGCGGTCTATGATTCCAGCACCTCCTCTCCGGGGGCATGGGCTCACCGCCCCTTCCCTAGGGTCACCGCAGGCGCTTTTCCCTATGCCGGATTTAAGGCTGGACTTCCTGGAGAAGTTGGCGAGCGTGGGCGAGGGCGGTCTCATCTTCCGTGCCCGCCAGCATGCGGGCAATTTCTTTCAGCCGTTCATAACCTTCCACGGGCCGCAGCAAAACTTGCACCTCTTGATCCTGGGAAATTTTTTCGATGGCCACCTGCCAGTCGGCCCGAGCCGCAATCTGGGGCAGGTGGGTAATGCAAAGAACTTGACGGCCGGCCGCGATCTCCCGGAGTTTTTCCCCGACCCGGTGGGCCATCCTGCCGGCCACGCCGGCATCGATTTCGTCAAAAATGACGATCGGCGTCTTTTCGTCGGCGGCGAACACCGCCCGCAGGGCCAGCATCACCCGCGAAAGCTCCCCGCCGGAGGCGATCTCCCTAAGAGGCTGGGGGCTCTGGCCCGGATTGGGCGAAAAGAGGTACTCCACCTCGTCTTGCCCTGTCGGAGAAGGCTCCTGGGCCCCCAAGGACCGGCACCTCACCCGAAACGATCCTTGCGGAAACCCCAGATCCTGCAGTTCATCTTCCACCCTGCGGGCCAGCTTCTCCGCCGCTTCTTCCCGGAACCTGGAGAGGGCCCGGGCGGCTTCTTGCCACCCGGCCTTCTGCCGTTCCCCTTCTTCTTCCCAGAAAGCGGCTTTTTCCGCCGCTTCTTCCAGAGCCTGCAGCTCCCTGCGGGCCTTGTCGCCGTAGCGCAGGATGGCTTCGGCGCTGTCGCCGTATTTTCGCCGCAAGCGCTGCAAAAGATCCCAGCGCTCTTCCAAGGCCTGCAGATCTTCATCGCTGAAGGAAAGCTCGTCTTCGTAGTTTCGCAGCTGATGGGAGAGCTCCACCCAGAGGGCGTGGGCCTCCTTGGCCAGATCCACCAGAGGCGAAAGGGACCCGTCCCAGCGCTGTCCCTGGGCCAGGAGCTCCCAGAGGCGGCCGCCGCCGTCCACAAGGCCGCCTCCCCCGCCATCCCCCTGGAGAAGGGCCTGGGCCTGGGCCACGGCTTCCCCCAGGCGGGCCCGGTGGATCATCACCTGCCGCCTTTCCTCCAGCTCCCTCTCCTCCCCCGGGTGGAGCCGGGCAGCTTCGATCTCCGCCACCTCAAACCGCAAGAGATCCTCCCGGCGAGCCCTCTCCCGCGGATCCCCCGCCAGCTCTGCCAGGGAGCGGTTGGCCTCCCGCCACTTTTCATAGGTCTCCTTGACCTCCCGCCGCCTTTCCCGGCCGTGGGCATCCAGGAAGGCATCCAGGAGCTCCAGCTGCAGAGAGGGAGAAAAGAGCTCTTGGGTCTGGTGCTGGCTGTGGATGGCCACCAGGTGTCGGCCCACGTCCCGCAGGATCCGAGCCGGGGCCGGGTGGCCATTGAGGTAGCCCTGGGATTTCCCCGAGCGAGAAAGGATGCGGGTGAGGACCAGCTGGCCCTCCTCCTCGTCCCACCCAAAGGGTTCCAGGAGAGCCAGGAGCGGCTCTTCAGGCCGTCCGGGCCCCTCCCAGAGGAAGAGGGCATCCACCTGGGCCCGCTCCCGCCCCTCCCGGATGGCTTCCAGGGACGCCCGCTCCCCCAGGGCCAGGGAGAGGGCGTCGATGAGGATGGACTTTCCTGCCCCTGTCTCCCCCGTCAGGGCGTTGAAGCCCTCCCGCAGGGGGAGAGACAGCTGATCCACAATGGCGAAATCCTTGAGGGTCAGGGTCTTCAGGTAGAAACCCACCTAGCCCTCACCTCCATCCCACCTGCCTTTCTCCCGCAGCCGCCGGTAAAAACTCCAGGCCGGGGAGCGCCAGAAGCACGCCTCCACGGGGCTCTTCCGGATGCGGAGGGGTTCTCCCACCTCCAGGCCGTAAGGGATCTGGCCATCCAGCGTAAAACGCACATCCCGCGCCTTTTCTTCCACCCGCACCTCCACCGTTCCTTCCGCCGGAATGACGGTGGGGCGCACATGAAAGGAATAGGAGGCCAGCGGGGTCAAAATGAGGGCCGGGACGGCCGGGTGCACCACGGGGCCCCCCGCTGCCCGGGAATAGGCGGTGGAACCGGTGGGGGTAGCTACCACCAGTCCATCAGCTCGGAATTTCATGATCTCCTGGCCTTCCTGAGACACGGTGAAGGTGAGGAGGCGCGTGTAGGGGGCCCGGGTGACCACCACGTCGTTGAGGGCCAGCCCCCCCTTTTCCCCTTGGCCGGCCCAGAGCATCAGGCGGCGATCTTCCACCACCGGTCCCTCCAGGTAGGCGGAAAGGCTCTCCAGGCACTCCGCTGCCTCCAGCTCCGTGAGAAACCCCACGTGGCCCAGGTTGATCCCCAAAAGAGGGACTCCCTTGGGGGCATAGCGGCGCGCTGCCTGGAGGATGGTGCCGTCACCCCCCACCACCAGCACCAGGGCCACCTCTACCTGTTCCGGATCGGGATCCAACGACCAGTGATAGCCCTTGTCTTCGAGAAAGGCCTGCAACTCTTTGACCAGGCCGGTAGCCTCGGGTTTGTCCCGGTTGAACCGGATTCCTACTACGCCTGCCCTCACAGCGTCACCCCCTGGCCGGGAGTCGCTCGATGAGGGCATCGGCAAACCCGCTGGTGGAGACCTCCTTGGCCCCTTCCATCAGGCGGGCGAAGTCGTAGGTGACGATCTTCTCGGCGATGGTGGCTTCCATGGCTTCATGGATGGCAGCCGCCGCTTCCTTCCACCCCAGGTGCTCCAGCATCAGGGCGCCCGAAAGGATCACCGAGGAAGGGTTCACCTTGTCGAGCCCCGCGTATTTGGGAGCGGTGCCATGGGTCGCCTCGAAGACGGCATACTGATCCCCGATGTTGCCACCGGGAGCGATGCCGATACCTCCCACCTGGGCGGCCGCGGCGTCAGAGAGGTAATCGCCGTTCAAATTGGGCGAGGCGATGACATGGTATTCGTCGGGCCGCAGGAGAAGCTTTTGGAACATGGCGTCGGCGATCTCGTCCTTGATGAGGATCTTTCCTTCAGGGATCCTGCCCTCGAACTCTTTTTGCACCTGATCCCAGGTCACGGTCACGTCGGGGAATTCTTCTGCCGCCAGCTCGTAGCCCCACTGGCGAAAGGCTCCTTCGGTGTATTTCATCACGTTTCCTTTGTGGACCAGGGTGACGCTGGGAAAGCCATGGTCCAGGGCATAGCGGATGGCCCGCCTCACCAGGCGGCGGGTTCCGAAACGGCTGATGGGCTTGATACCAAGCCCCGCATCTTCCCGCACCTGTACCCCTTGGCCCTCCAAAAAGGCGCGCAGGGCCTTGGCCCCATCGGATCCCGCCGGCCACTCGATGCCGGCATAGACATCTTCGATGTTCTCCCGGAAGATGACCACGTTCAGCTTTTCCGGGTGGCGCACCGGCGAAGGCACCCCCCGGTACCAGCGGACCGGCCGCAGGCAGGCGTATAGGTCCAGCTCCTGGCGCAAGGTGACGTTGAGGCTGCGGAACCCACCTCCCACGGGGGTGGTCAAAGGGCCTTTGATGGCCACCCGATAGGTCTGGATGGCCTCCAACGATTCGGAAGGAAGCCAGCTCCCCGTCTCCCGATAGGCTTTCTCTCCCGCCAGGATCTCCTTCCAGACGATCTTTCGGCGGCCCCCATAAGTCTTTTCCACCGCCGCATCCAGCACCCTTACGGCGGCCCTCCAGATGTCGGGCCCGGTGCCGTCTCCTTCGATGAAAGGAATGACGGGCCGATCAGGCACCTGCAGGCGGCCCTCCGCGTCGCGGATGATCTCTCCCTGCAAGTAAAATCCTCCTCACAGGGATCATTCTACCGTTTCCGCCGCCGGCTGGCTCAAAACCCTGCGGAGGTCTGCCGCCGGCCAGACCGCCTGATAGACTTCCCCCTGGGCGATGAGCCTTTCTCCGACAAAGGCTTCCACCCGGCAAAGAAGGGTCCGTCCCTCCACC
>JASBVX010000138.1 GCA_029960865.1 Bacillota bacterium
TATCGTGGGGAAGCTTGAGGAAGGCATGCCCGAGGATGACCCCCGCAACCCGGCCGTCATCGCCGACAACGTGGGCGACAACGTCGGGGATGTGGCGGGGATGGGGGCCGACCTCCTGGAATCCTTCGTAGGAGCTCTGGTGGCGGCCCTGGTGGTGGGAATCCAAGAGGGAAGAGGTCTGGGAGGGGTCACCCTTTCCCTCCTGGTGGCCGCCATGGGGGTGGCCGCTTCCCTTCTCTCCACCAGCTGGACGGCGGCAAGGGCCCGCTTCCGCCGGGGCAAGGAAGCCTCGCTCCTGCGCCAGAGCTTCCTTTGGGCCCTCGCCTTGACGGGCCTCCTCTACGTAGGAGCTTGGCAACAGGGGTTCTTGTCCATAGGGGAGCTTCTCACCGTTTTTCTCGGCATCGGATGCGCCCTTTGGGTGGGGTTCTGGGCCGACTACTTCACGGCACCGGGCCGCCGGCCGGTGCGGGAGCTGGTTCAAGCGGCGCAAGGGGGAGCGGCCACCCAGGTGCTGGGAGGCCTCTCCCTGGGCATGATGAGCACCGCCCTGCCCATGTTGGGGGTGGCCGGCGCTGCCCTTCTGGCTTATGGCCTGGAGGGTCTTTTCGGCGTCGCGTTGGCGGCAGTGGCCATGCTCTCCCTGACCGGGGCCATCATGGCGGTGGATGCCTACGGACCTGTGGCCGACAACGCCGGAGGGATCGCCGCCATGGCAGGCCTTGCCCCGGAGGTGCGCCAGGTGACCGACGAGCTGGATGCCTTAGGGAATACCACGGCAGCGGTAGGCAAGGGCCTCGCCGTCGGATCGGCCGCCCTCACGGCCCTCGCCCTTTTCTCTGGTTTCGCCGCCAGTGCCGGGCTCCATTCCTTGAGCCTCCTCGAGGCCCCCGTCCTGACGGGGCTTCTTCTTGGAGCCATCGTTCCCTACGGCCTGGCAGCCCACAGTTTGCGGGCCGTCCAGAGGGCTGCCGCCGAGATGGTGCAGGAGGTCCGCCGGCAGTGGCGCACCATCCCCGGCTTGAAGGAAGGGAGGGCCTCGGGGGACGCGGAGCGCTGCATCGCCATCAGTTCCCGGGCCGCCCTCCGGGAAATGGCGGTACCCGTGCTGGCGGCTCTGGGCCTTCCCCTCCTGATGGGCCTCTTCTTGGGCGCTCCTGCCCTGGGGGGATTTCTAGCGGGAGCCCTCAGCAGCGGGCTGGCCCTGGCCATCACCATGGCCCATGCCGGCGCCGCCTGGGATAACGCCAAAAAGGCCATCGAAGGGGGAGAAGGGGGAGGCCCGCTTTCTCCCGCCCACAAGGCGGCGGTGGTGGGGGATATGGTGGGAGATCCCTTCAAGGATACGGCAGGGCCTTCCTTGAACATCCTCATCAAAATCATGAGCGTGGTGGCCCTTTTGCTGGCTCCCTTCCTGGTGTGAGAGAGAAAACCGGTGATTCTTGGTATCCTAGTTCCATGAACGAACAACACTGGCGCGACGAACTATTGGAATTCATGCAAGAAAAGGCTTACCGGCCCCTCACCTTTCACGAACTGGTGGAAGTGTTTGCCGTTCCCGAAGAAGAGCAGGAAGGATTTCGTCAGATCCTCAAGGCCATGGAAGGGGAAGGCCTGGTGGTGAGGACTCGCACCGCCCGCTACGGCCTTCCCCAGCGCATGAATTTGGTGGTCGGCCATTTCCAGGCCCACCAAAAAGGGTTTGGTTTCGTCATTCCCGATGGGGATGACGAGGAAGATGTCTACGTTCCGCCGGAAGGTCAAAACGGAGCCATGCATGGCGACCTCGTGGTGGCCCGGGTAGAAAGCTCCCAGGGCGCCCGGCGCCAGGGGGAGATCATCCGCATCCTTTCCCGGGCCGTGACCCGGGTGGTGGGCGTGCTGGAACGCCACCGGGGTCTGGGTTTTGTTGTGCCCGACGATCGCCGCCTCACCCAGGATATCTACATCCCGCGGGGCCAGATGGGAGGGGCTCGCACAGGGGAGAAGGTGCTGGTGGAGATCACCCGCTGGCCTTCGCCCCGCCGGGGTCCCGAGGGGCGGGTGGTGGAAAACCTCGGCAAGACCGGTGACCCGGGGGTGGATATCCGCAGCCTCATGGTCCAGTACGATCTCCCCGAGGGATTTCCGCCCGGGGTGCTGGCAGAAGTGGACCGGCTCCCCCAAAAGGTCCTTCCCGAGGAAAAGAAGGGCCGTGTGGATCTGACGGGAGAGCTCCTTTTCACCATCGATACCGACGATGCCAAAGATCTGGATGATGCCGTCTCCCTGGAGAAGTTGGGGAAAAACGGGTGGCGCCTGGGCGTCCACATCGCCGACGTTTCCCACTACGTGGCGGAGGAGAGCGCCCTGGATCGGGAGGCCCGGGAACGTGCCACCAGTGTCTACTTGGTGGACCGGGTGGTGCCCATGCTGCCTCCCGAGCTCTCCAACGGCATCTGCAGCCTTAATCCGGAGGAAGAGCGCCTGGCGGTGTCCGTCTTCATCGATTTTGACTCCACAGGGGTCCCCGGACCCGACCGGGTGGTGTTGAGCGTCATCCGCTCCAAGGCCCGCCTCACCTACAGCCAGGTGAACGAGCTCCTCGAAGGGGGAAAGAAGGTCCGGGGGTTGGAAGGGCCCATGGCGGACGTTCTCTTGGCCATGGATAAGTTGGCCCAGACCCTGCGGGCTCGGCGTCGGCAGCGGGGAAGCATCGATTTCGACCTCCCCGAGCCCAAGGTCATCCTCAATCCCAAAGGAGAAGTTCAGGAGGTCTTGCGCAGCGATCAGAACCGAGCCGGCCAGCTCATCGAAGAATTCATGCTGGCTGCCAACGAGGCCATCGCCCGCCGCCTCATCGGCCAGAACGCCCCCGGGATCTTCCGGGTCCATGAGCCCCCTGATCCCGAGAAGGTGCAGGCTTTCCAGGAGTTCCTCTACAACTTCGGCATTCCCTTTCAGCCGGGCAAGGAAGCCTCCCCCAAAGCGTTCCAGGAGGTCTTGGAGAAAGTCTCCGGCCGTCCTGAAGAGCACCTCATCAGCGCCGTCATGCTGCGGACCATGCGCCAAGCCCGCTATGCCACCGAGCCCCTGGGGCATTTCGGCCTGGCCACCCGTTGGTATACTCACTTTACGGCCCCCATCCGCCGCTATCCCGACCTGGTCGTCCACCGGATCATCAAGGAACTTTTGCCCAAAGGCCAGCTCTCGGCCAAGCGGGTGGGAAAGCTCCTGCGGGTCCTGCCGGGGATCGCTTCCCATGCCTCCCAGATGGAACGAAAAGCCATGGAAGCGGAACGGGAATCGGTCACCCTCAAGATCCTCCAGTACATGCAGCACCACGTGGGTGAAGAATACGAGGGCATCGTTTCAGGGGTGACGGCTTTCGGCCTTTTCGTCCAGCTTTCGAACCTGGCGGAAGGCCTTATCCATGTCAGTACCTTGACCAACGATTACTACACCTATCAGGAAAAACACTATGCCTTGATCGGGGAGCGGACAGGTACCCGCTTTCGCTTGGGCGACAAAGTGCGGGTCAAGGTGATGCGGGTGGACCTGGCCCAGCGGCAAATGGATTTCCAGCTGGTGCTGAAACCCCCAAAAAACCGCAAAAAGGGGATACAAAAGAAGACCAAAGCCTGATGCCAGCGTTTCTAGCAATTTTCAGTTTTCTCAGTCCTCCTGCGGCGCAATCTAAACGCGACAGGAGGTGACACATCGTGGCTCAAGGAAGCGGCAGCAACGTTCCTGTGAAAAAGCACGCCGCCCAGGCTCTGGATCGCTTCAAGTATGAAGTGGCCCAGGAGCTCGGCATTCAACCGCCCCAGAGCGGGTACTGGGGAGATCTTCCCTCCCGCACCTGTGGTGCCGTGGGCGGTCACATGGTCAAAAAGATGATTGAGCAGGCTGAACAGCAGCTGGCGGGTAGGGGCTAAACGGAGCCCCGGCATCCTGGAGCCCGGTGCCGCCACCGGGCTCCTTTCCCTGTACACTGAAAAGAGGAGGCTTTCAGGGTGGCAGGGAACCGGGAGGAGGAGATCCAGCTGATTGCGGAAAATCGCAAGGCCCGCCATGACTACCACCTGGAGGATCGGGTGGAGGCAGGCCTGGTCCTCCAGGGAACGGAGATCAAATCCATCCGTGCCCGCCACGTCCAGCTGCAAGACGGTTTCGTCCGCATCATCAACGGAGAAGCTTGGCTCTTTGGGGTCCACATTGCTCCTTACGAACAGGGAAACCGCTTCAACCACGAGCCCACCCGCCCGCGAAAGCTTCTTCTCCACCGCCAGGAGATCCGGCGCCTCTACGACCAGGTCAGGCGGGAAGGTTATACCCTCATCCCGACCCGTCTTTATCTAAAGAACGGTCGGGCCAAAGTGGAACTGGCCTTGGCTCGGGGCAAGAAAAAATACGATAAACGGCAAGCCATCGCGGAACGGGATGCCCAGCGGCGGGCGGCAGCTGCCCGGAAAATGCGCTGAGAGAAGAAGGGAGAAAAACCGGCTGGGGTTCCCTCCCTCAGGGGTAGTGGTTGATCAACGCTCCTCGTCTTCCTCCTCTTCTTCTTCCTGTTCCTCTTGCCTGCGGAGGCCTTCCTCCTCCACGCCCATTCCTTCCGCGTGGTGGGCGGCCTCTTCAGGTTCGTTCTGCTCGTGGTGCTACGCCGCTTCTTCAGGATGCTGGGCTACCTTGCGGCGATGCTCCGCTCCCTGATGGGTCGCCATAGGTTTACCTCTCTTCCAGG
>JASBVX010000139.1 GCA_029960865.1 Bacillota bacterium
GATATACCCGGTGGTGGCCATCTCCGGCCACACCACCAGGCGGGCACCCCGCTCCACCGCCTGATCGGTGAGGGCCAGGAGCCGCTCCAGATTCTCCTGGACCCGCCCTTTCTGAGGCTCCATCTGCACCGCCGCCACCACCACGTTCAATTCAGATGCTCCCTTTCCACGAAGGACGCTTTTCCTCCGACCGGATCAGCTTTTCCGCCTTGTCCACCGCATCCCAGACGTTCCAGAGAAGAACCCCTTTCAGGGTACCTTCCCCGTCGTGGTAATAGACGACGCCCTTTTTGTACCCATCCTGCCAGTCCGCTTCATAAGGCCCCTGGGGGTCGATATGCCCCACCGCCTCAAAGCCCAGGTCGAAAAGATCGGAGTAGAAGAAGGGGAGAGCCAGGTAACGCTCACCGGCTCCCGCCATGTTGCGCCCTGCCAGCTTCCCCTGGCGCTTGGCCGTATCCTCATGCTCCACCCGGATGAGGCCCTCCCCTTGGGGATCGGGATAGCAGGCCACATCGCCCGCAGCGTAGATGTCGGGATGGGAGGTCTGCAGGTAGGCATCCACCACCAAGCCGTTGTCCGTCTTCAGTCCGGCCTTTTCCCCCAGCTCCACCCGGGGGCGGATCCCCAGTCCCAGGATGGCCAGCTGCCCGTGGCCTTCCTCTCCCTTGGCCGTCCGGAAATGGAAATGGTCCCCGTGGCGGTGGACTTCCTTCACCGTGTCCTCCGGCCACACCGTAACGCCCTTTTCCCGGTAGTAATCCACCATGAAGCGGCTGAGCTCCGCAGGGAGAACCCGCTCCATGATGCCCTTTTCGGGAAAGATCATGGTGACCTTGACTCCGATCATGGTGAGGGCGGCCGCCATCTCCGCCCCGATGAAGCCGGCGCCCAGGACCAGGGCTTCTCCCGTCCCTTTCCCGGAAACCTTGGGGTCGAAAAAGATGCGGGTACTGAGGTAATCGGAGAGGGTGCGGTAAGGGATGCCGTGGGGAAGGAGATCCAGGGTTCTGGGTTCCCCGCCCGTGGCCAAAAGAAGCTTCTCATAGCCCAGCTCTTCTCCGGTAGCCAGGCGCACCTTCTTTTCGTCGGGCAAAACCTCCTCCACCTTCACCCCGTAGAATTCCGCCACCCCTAGATCCTGGTATCCGTGGCGGGTGAAGGTGCGCTCAAGAGGGCCTCCCTTCCAGAGGGTTTTGGAGAGATGAGGCCTTTTGTAAGGGGGAAACCGCTCTGCGGAGAGAAGGGCGATGGAGCCCTCCTTGTCCACCTCGCGGATACCCTGCACCGCCCCATCCCCCGCCAAGCCGCCGCCGATGATGACGTAGCGATAGGTCTTCACCCTTATCCCCTCCTCGTTTCACCTTTAAAGGGCCCGGACCATGCCACCGTCCACGAAGATGGTCTGGCCGGTCACGTAGGTGTTGGCGGGCGACAAAAAGAAAGCCGCCACCCGGCCCAATTCCGCAGGGTCCCCATACCTTCCCAAGGGAATGCGGGCCACCGACGCCTGGCGAGCCTCCTCCACGGGAATGCCCCGGCGCCGGGCCGTCTCGTGGTCCAGTTCTTCCACCCGCCGGGTGGCAAAGCGCCCCGGCGCGAACGCGTTCACCAAAATGTGCTCCGGCCCCAGGGTGCGGGCCAGTTCCTTCACCAGGGCCGCAAGGGCGGGCCGGTAGACGTTGGAAAGGGTCAGGTGATCGATGCCTTCTTTCACCGATGAGGAGACGATGACCCCGATGTGGGCCGGCACCTCCCGGGTGGCTGCCGCCTTCAGGTGGGGGTAAGCTGCCCGGACAGAGCGGACAAACCCCATCAGGGTGAGATCTTCTCCCTTTCGCCAGTCCTCGTCCGAGAGATCGAAAAAGCTTCCGGGGCGGGGTCCTCCCGAATTGAAAAAGAGGATATCCAGCCGTCCCCACTCCTTGAGAACCGCTGCCACCGCCCTTTCGATATGGGCTGGTTCTCCCACGTCGGTCTCCAGGGGTAGCACCTTTCCCCCCTCGGATGCCATATCCCGAGCCGCCGCTTCCACCCGCTCCAGGCTACGGCTCCCCATGGCCACCCGCACCCCGCCACGGGCCAGCTCTTCTGCCACCGCCCGCCCCAGCCCCGTGCTGGCCCCCAGGACAAGGGCCACCCGACCTTCTTGATGGGCCAACGATCACCACTCCCTTCTCTCTCCTATGGCATACCATACCTCTTCCTTTGGAGTTACGGAGGGGAACCGGCATCGCTGGGGGGATAAAACCGCTGCAAAAATTCGTCCCCCTGATCCTGAGGGATCCAGAGGTAGAGATGATCCCCCGCCTGCAGGCGCGTCCCCCCGCGGGGTGGCACCACCTTCCCCTGGCGCACGATGGCGCTGACGGCCACCGTCTCGGGGATGGCGCATTCCGCCAGGCGCTTTCCCACCACGGGGGAATGCTCCGGCAGGGTCACTTCCGCCAGATCCAGCTCCCCCTCTTCCAAAGAAACGAATTCCAGGGACACGGTGGGGGGAGGTTTTCCCCCCGTCACCAGGCCCAGGGCTTTCCCCAGGTAAGGAAGGGTGGTGCCCTGCAAAAGGGCGGAGAAGATCACCACCAGGAACACCACATCGAAGATGAAGACGGCATGGGGAAGGCCCGCCACCAGGGGATAGGTGGCCAGGACGATGGGGACTGCCCCCTTCAGGCCGGCCCACCCGATCCAGATCATTTCTCTAGAGGTATAGCCCATCCCCAGAAGGGAGAGGACCACCGCGATGGGGCGCAGGATCAACATCTGCCCCAAGGCGATCAAAAGGGCATCGCCGCTGACGGTGGCCAGATGGCTGGGGGACACCAAAAGCCCCAGCATGGTGAAAAGGACGATCTGGCTCATCCAGGCCAGGGCTTCTTGAAACCGCACGATGGTCCCCCGATAGGGGAGCCTTTGCCCCCCCAGGTAGACACCCATCACGTAGACCGCCAGAAAGCCGCTGGCCTTCAAAAGATCGGCCGCGCCATAGGTGCCCAGGACCCCTGCCATGGTCAGGACCGGGTAGAGGCCGCTGCCATCCAGCCTCATCCGCCGCAAGACCTTCACCATGACAAACCCTGCCCCCAGGCCCACCAAAAGCCCCCCCACCAGCTGCCACCCGAAGAAAAAGAAGGCGTGGCCATAGGAGCTGGCCTGTCCCTGGTAAAGGGTCAAGAGAAAGACCGTCAGGAGGATGGCCATGGGGTCGTTTAGACCCGATTCCGCCTCCACCAGAAGCTGGACACGGCGCCGCAGCACCAAAGAGCCCACCACGGCGAAGATGGCCGCCGCATCGGTGGACGCCAGAATGGCCCCCAGAAGGAGGGCCACCAACCAGGGAATGTCAATGAGCCAGCGGGCCAGGAGGGCCGTCAGAAGAGCGGTAATGAAAACGCCCACCGTCGCCAGGGAAAGGGAGGGCCAGGCCACCTGGCGGAATTCTGTCCACTGGGTGCGAAGTCCACCCTCAAAGAGGATGAAGGCCAGGGCCGCCGCCGCCAGCACCTGGATGCTGCCGGCTTTGGGCAGGGTCACCCAACCCAAACCCTCGGGACCTGCCAGAATCCCCAGCCCAAGGAAGAGGAGAAGGGCAGGAATGCCGATGCGGCTCGCCAGGCGGGTGGCCAGCACCCCCGCCCCCAAAAGGAGAGCCAATCCCAAAAGTGCCAATGCGCCGGCGCTGGTCAACGGCTGCCCCCTTTCCCATTATGACGAAAGTTACCTCTTGCTCTGGCGCACTCCTTCCACCGTGCTCTTGATGCCGCTGTGGAAACCCACGGCTGCCGCCGCCGCACTGACCCCCACGAAGATGGCCAGCACCGGGTCATTCCAGTGAAGGGCCAGCCCCCCGACAATGCCGAAGAAAAGGGCCAGCAGGGGCGAGAACTTTCGGGGCCAGCCCGCCTGGTTGAAGACCCACACCAGGAACATGATGAGGGGCGTCAGGAGGACCTGATCCTCACCCGCAGTGCTCATGGTCTTTCCCCCCGAAAGCTATACGCTCCTTTCCGGGGGAAAAGTCCACCGTTTCAGACCTGCGCTCCTTTCAATGCCGAAAGGAAAGGTTCCAGGGGAGAAAGGGCTTCCTCCACCGCCCCTTCCCAGAAGGAAACCTTCTGGATGTCCTCCCCCAGCGTCCGCTCCACCAGCTCCTCCGCTGCCATGCGGCCGCTTTCTTTGAGGAATTCCCGGTAGCGGGGGATAAAGCCGGGCCCTTCTTCCTTGGCTCGTTGCAAAAGGGCCGCCGTCAAAAGGTAACCGAAGGTGTAGGGGAAGTTGTAGAACGGAAGCCCGGTGATGTAAAAATGGCCTTTGCTGGCCCAAAAGGTGGGGTGGTATGCCTGGAGGCTCTCGGCATAGGCTTCCCTTTGGGCCGCCACCATCCTTTCCTTGAGGGTCTCCACCGAGAGAGGCCCTCTTTCCCTCTCCCGGTAAAAGCGCTCTTCAAAGAGAAACCGGGCCCGGATGTTCATGAGGTAGGTCACCGATTGCTGCAGCCGGCGGTCCAAAAGGAGAAGCCTTTCCCTGGGATCCTGGGTCGCCTCCAGGCTGGCCTCCGCCACCCGCACTTCGGCAAAGGTGGAAGCCGTCTCCGCCAGGGCCATGGGCACCCGGCGGCTGAGGGCCGGCACCTCGAAAAGCTGCTCATTATGGTAGGCGTGCCCCAGCTCGTGGGCGATGGTGGCGGCATCGGGGAGGGTCCCACCAAAG
>JASBVX010000140.1 GCA_029960865.1 Bacillota bacterium
GTTATGGCCCAACTGGCGCGCTTCTTCCAGGGCCAGCTCCATGACCACCTTTTTCGCCCGGGGGGTATACCCGATCTCGCCTGTGACCGGCTGGTTCCCCCGGCCCACCATCTTCTCCACTTCTTCGCGCACCTTCTGCAGGTCGATGCCGAGGTTCTGCAGGGCCCGGGCGGCAATGCCGCTCCCTTCCCTGATCAGCCCCAAGAGAAGGTGTTCCGTGCCCACATAGTTGTAGTTGAGGCGCCTTGCCTCTTCTTGGGCCAAGTAGATGACCCTCTGGGCCCTTTCCGAGTATCGGTTGTACATGCTGATTCCTCCTTAAACTTCTCTTCTTGTCTTACGCTGCCCCACCCTGGGTCAGCATCTGGCGGATGAGCCGGGCCCGGCTGCGATCCCTTTGCAGAGGATCCTGGGCTTCCCCCGCCTGGGCCTGCAAAAACGCCGGCCGGATGCGGACGATGAGCTGGTTGAGAAGCCGGGGCGGCAGGGGAGGCAGCACGTGGAGGTCTACCCCTAATCTTACCAGAGACAGGAGCTCCATGGCTTCCCCCGAACTGATGGAGCGGGCATGGGTGAGGATGCCGTAGGCCCGCCAGATGCGATCCTCCAGCTGACCTTCCTGCAGAAGAGCTTCCCGCAGGCTCCACTCCCTTTGCACCACCTGGCGGATCGCCTGATCCATCGCCGCCACGATATCTTCCCCTGCCAAACCCAGGGTGCGGCTGTTGGAGATCTGATAGAGGTTGCCGCTGGCCTGGCTCCCTTCCCCATAGAGGCCCCGGGCGGTGATGCCCCGCTGGGAAAGCTGCACCAAAAGGGCCTCCAAGGTCTGGGTGTATACGTGCCCCGGCAGGTGACAAAGGACCGAAGCCCGCAGGCCTGTGCCCACATTGGCCGGATGGGCCGTCAGATAACCCAGCCGGCTGTGGTAGGCGAAGGGTAGACGCTCTTTGAGGTGGTCGTGGAAGCGCAGGGCCTCCCGGTACGCCTCCTCCAGGTTGAGACCGGGAGCCATCTTCTGGATCCGCAGCTGATCCTCCTCGTTGATCATCACGCTCAACGTCTCGTCCTCGCTCAAAAGGAGCACCCCATAGGGCTGCTGGATGTGGAGGGGGCTGGCCAGGTGTTTTTCCACCAGGACCTGCCTTTCTAGAGGGGTCAGGTCTTGGAGGGTCAGGACCCGCAAGGGATGCCCTCTTTCATCTCGCCAGGAGGAGGCTGCCTCCACCACCATGGATGCCACCTTTTCCGCCTGTTTCCCATCCATGCGGGTGGGGAAGAAAAAACCTTCCAGATTGCGGGCCAGCCGGGTGCGGCTGGAGATCACCCCGTCGCCCAGAGGACCTTCTCCCGCGAGCCAGGAGGTAAGGGCCCCTCCTTCATGAAGGTTCACGGCGGATCTCTCCTCCCTTTTCGCGGTGCTGCCGCATCGCATCCCGGAGGCGGGCCGCATCTTCATAGCGTTCCTCCCGGATGGCCCTTTGCAGCTCCTTTTCCAGCTCCCCGGGGCTCTTTTCCGGCGCTTCCCCTTTGCCGGGCACATGTCGATCCGCCCCCTGGACCCTCTGGATGGCGGGGAGGAGCAGGGGGAGGAAATGCTCATAGCAATGAGGGCAGCCTAGGAACCCCGTGCGGGTGAAGTCGGTCCAGCTGAGGCCGCAAGAAGGGCAGCGGCTCTCCGGGCGGGGAGCGGCCGCCGGGCTCAAGGCTTGGAGAAACTCCTGCAGAATCCATCCCGGATTTTGCAAGAGCGGCCCGATGTCCCCCTTTTCCAAGGCGCACTGGGTGCAAAGGTGGCGTTCCACCTTTTGGCCGTTGACGATCCGGGTGACGTAGACGGAAGCCGGCCGAATGCCGCATTCTTCACAAAGAGTCACGGTTGTTCCTCCTTCCCCCCATCCCCGCGGGACCCGGACCAGGCGGCCGCCACCATGGCCTTGAAAAGCCGGGCCCGGATCTCGTCCCGCCAGGGCTGGGAAAGGGCCAGCACCTGGCGCTGCAGGGCAGCCTCCATGATGGTGCCTTCCTTTTCTCCCAGAAAGCCTTCCCGCTGTAGCCACCGCAAAAGCTGACGCGCTTTGGCTTCGGAAAGGCGATTTCCCACCTGATCCCACAGTTCCTCCAAGATCCCCTCTCCGCGGGGAAGGGCCAGGGGCTCGATGCGGATATAGCCTGCCCCTCCCCTGCGGCTCAGTACCCGGTAACCTGCCCGCAAGGAAAAGCGGGTTTCCAGCACGTAAGTGATCTGGGAGGGCGCGCAGCCGAACTGCTCCGCCAAACGGGACCGCCGGATGACCACCGGCCCTTTCTGGAGCCGCACCAGCTCTTCGATGAAGCGGGCGATATCGTCGCTCAGGGAAGACACGGCTGCACCTCCTTCGCTTCTTTACTTTGCTCTTCTTTGACCTTCCTTGTCAAGTAGGCATTTCCGGGTCTTCGTCGAATACCCCCTTGGAGATGATGGAGTCCATGTCGATTTTGTTATTGGGTGCCACCGGAGCCATGGGGCAGGCAGCAGCCCGATTTCTCGCCGCAGAGGATGTGCCCTTCACCCTGGCGGGACGCGATAGGGAGAAGCTTTCACGGCTGCGGGCGAAACTGGGCAAGGGGGAGACCGCCGTCGTTGCCCTGGAAGACGAACAGGCCCTGCGGCAGGCCATGAGAAACCATCGGGTCGTGGCCGGCGCCGCCGGACCTTTTTACCGCTGGGAAGGGTATTTGGGCAGGCTGGCCCTGGAGGAAGGGGTCCATTACATCAGCATCTGCGACGATTACGACGGAGCCCAGGCCCTCTTGGACCTCCATGAAGAAGCCCGGGCGAAAGGCCTCACGTTGATCACGGGGATGGGCTGGACCCCCGGGCTCACCAATCTGGCAGCCCTTTTGGGAGCGCAAGAGCTTGATCATGTTCGGGCCATCCATGCGGCCTGGGCCGGCTCCGCTGAAGACGATTCGGGCCTAGCCGTCACCCTCCACGTGCTCCATGCCTTTGCCGGAAAGGTACCCAGCTATCGCGGCGGACAGCTGGTGCAGGTGCAGGCGGGAAAAGGGCCTTATTGGGTGGACTTTCCCTCCCCCCTTGGGCCAGTCCCCACCTATGAGTGCGGCCATCCGGAACCCATCACCTTGAGCCGCTCCTTCCCGGGCGTAGAGGAGGTCACTTTGCGGGGGGCCATCACCCAAAAGCTACCCAATGCCATCGGGCGCCTCCTGGGCCGCTTTTCCTTCCTGCACGGAGCGAAGGTACGCCCCAAGGTGGCCGCCCTCTCGATGCGCCTTTTGCCCCTGCTCAATCGCCTGACCCCCGCCCCCACCTCCCTCTCGGGCTTCTGGGTGCGGGTGGAAGGGATGAAGGAGGGGAAGCCTTGGCAGGTCACCCGCAGGGCCCTTGGACCCATGGACGTGCTGACAGGCTTTCCCCTGGCCGTGGGAGCGGCCGATCTCAGCCAGGGGAAGGTGGGGATCCCCGGCGCTTATCCGCCGGAGGCCCCCGGCCTCTTTATGCCCGCCGACATTTTTCAGCGGTTGGAAGCTTTCGCTGTGAAGGTGGAACGGCTGGAAGGCCCCCTCACTGGCTGAGGGCCTCCTGCACCGGTTTCTGGCAGGTGGTGACGTCCCCCTGGGGCAGCGTCTGGCCTTCCTTGGGGGTGAGGGCAGCCGGATGATAACAGTTGGCGGCATTCCAGAGGAGCCAGCCGATACCCCCCTCTTGGTCGGAGGCCTGGATCTGTTCCCGCACCATGGCGGGCGTGTAATGGACGCCATAAAGGGAGAAATCCTGGAGCCAGGGGCGGACCCAGGCCCCCCAGGAGGGGGTCCGTTTCACGGCGTCGCGCATGCTGTGGGCCACGGTGGGTCCGGGGAATTCATTGGGATTGCTGAGGCCAAAGGTCCCCCGGGCGTAATGGGAAGGATAGACCATGGGAGAGAGGTAATCGGCCGCCAGGGAGACTTCCTCCCAGTACTGGCCGATCCCCTGATCGTTCTTGACGGACGGGATCAACCCGAAGATATCGGCGGAGAAAGGGACATTCCCATACCCCAAGGCGGAGCGGGCTGCCTCCATCAGCTCCCGGATAGCCTCCACCCGGGTGCGCCCCTGGGCATCAGGATAGCGGATCTGGGAGAGCTGGCCGTCGCTGGGAAAGCGGATGTAATCGAACTGGATCTCATCGAAGCCCAGCTTGGCCGCCTCCAGGGCCACCCGCACATTATACTCCCACACGTGTTCATTGTAGGGATCCATCCAGGCCTGCCCCGTCCGATCTTTCCAGACCCCTCCCCGGGCATCTTGGATGGCCCATTCGGGATGGACCTTGGCTAGACCGGGATCCTTCACCACCACCACCCGGGCGATGACGTAGACGCCCTTTTCATGGAGGTCGACAATCTTTTCCTTCAGGTCGGGAATGACGGGACCGATGGCCCCCACCGAAACCAGCAAAGGATCATCGGTAGGGAAATAGATCCGGCCGTCTTCTTTCACATCGATGACGAGGGTGTTGATCTCGGATTTCTTCGCCAGGTTCACCGCCGCCTGGTAGATGCCCGAATGGGAGGCGCCTGCCGCAGAAAGGTAGAGGCCCTTCCGCTCCACCCGCATCTTTTCCCGGTATGCTTGGACTCCTTTTTCCGTTTGAGAGGGGGTCAGGAGAACGGGAGAGGGGGATCGCCCCAGGGAGTTCCTGGCCGTCGCA
>JASBVX010000141.1 GCA_029960865.1 Bacillota bacterium
GAGGGCAGCGGCCGCCCCCATGATGGGGCTCAGGACTTCTCCCACCCCGTTGGCGGCTTCCAGGCCTCCCAGCACTTTCACCCTCTGGGGACCCGGCACCAGGTCCCCCGCCAAAGCCATGGCCACCTGGTACATGCCGCCGGCCCCCAGCCCCTGGAGGATGCGGCCGGCCATCATGGAAAGATAGGGGCGCTGGAAGAGGAGAGGAGAGAGGCCGGCCAAGAGGCCCACCAGGCCGAAGAGAAATAGGCCCCAGAGGATGATAGGCCGGCGGCCTACCCGATCGCTGAGGGTCCCTCCGATGGGGATGATGGCGGCAGCGGTGGCGGAGAAGGCGGTGATGAGAAGGCCGGCCCGGAAGAGATTGATGTGGAGGGCGCGCTGGATATCAGGCAGGACGGGGATGATCATGGAGTTGGAGAGGACCATGACGAAAGCTACCGACGCCAGCGCGGCGAAAGAAATGAGGGAGAGGCGCGGGCCGCGGGCTCTGTCATCCATCGCGGCTTAGGATGCCTTGGGGCGGAGGACCCTATGCAGAGGTGGCGGCCCCTTCTCTTGTTGGCCTTGATCCTTCTGGTGGCGGCTGCCTACGCTGCCTGGCAGAGCCCTTTCTTTGCCGTGGAGGAAGTGTGGGTGGAGGGTTGGGTGCAGGTGTCGCCGGAGGCGGTGGCGCAGGCCGCAGGGGTGGCCAAAGGCACCCCCCTCTGGCGTATCTCGGCCCGGGAGGTGGCGGCCCGGGTCTGGGAGCTACCCTTGGTGGAGAAGGTAGAGGTCCACAAGGAATGGCCCAATCGGCTGCTGATCCGGATCCGGGAGCGAAGGCCGGTGGCCGTCGTGGTGACCCCCCACGGCCTTTACGGGGTCGACGCAGCGGGGCGCATTCTGGAGGAGGGCCTCGCCTTGACGGGGGATCTGCCGGTGATTACCGGGGATACCGCTGCCTATGAAGTGAGGGGCCACGTCACCGGGGTGGGGGCCAGCCGAGCGGTGGAAGTGGCCCGGGAGCTGGCCCGCCATCCTGAGATCCCCGCGTCGGAGATCCACATCGTTGCCGATGATACGTTGGTCTTGTACCTGGCCGACGGCACCCCGGTGATTCTGGGAACCGCCTCTGAACCCGATCGCCAAATGCAGGTGCTGGGAGGTCTATGGGAGTCGCTCCAACGGGAAGGGAAGGCGGTGGATTACATCAACGTCAGCGATCCGTCCATGCCGGTGGCAAAGCCCCGCTACGAGGTGCCGCCGCCGCCGGAACCACCGGACCCTGAGACCATTCGCGGGGGGTGAAGGGATCTCCCCTTCCAAGGAGGAAAGAATCATCCATGGCTGAAGAAGGGCGCTGGCAGGTGGCGGTGGACCTGGGGACGTCCCAGGCGGTGGCCCTGGTGGGCAGGGGTGCTGAGCGGGGGAGGGCTACCGTGCCCAGCCATGGCCTCCAAAAGGGGCGGGTGGAAGACCAAGAGGCAGCTCTGAAAACGGTGCAACGAGCGGTGGAGCGGGCCCTGGTCCCCTTTGTCCTGGGGCTGCGGCAGGGAAGCCTGCGCCCCCGGGACTGGCAGTCCATGGAGGTGCAGGTGGCGGTGAGCTGCCCGGAGGGGGAAACCCTGGGTCCCTTCCCCTTGGTGCCGGCCCCAGTGGTGGCGGTGGAGGAAGTCCAGGGACGCCTGGGGGAGAAGGAATCCTTTGTCCTGGCCGATTTTGGAGAGGGCAGCCTGGATCTGGCGGCGGTCCACCTGGGGGAAATGTTGGGCTGGGCTTCCCTGCCGTTTGGGAGCAACTACATCACCGCGGACATCGCCTTCGGCCTCGCCCTTTCCCTGCCTGAAGGAGAAGGGAAGAAGCGCCGCTATGGGCAGGGCGGGGAGGATACCCCTCTATTGCGGGAGATTGTGGAAGCCCGGATGGAGGAAATTCTCCTTGCGGCCTTGCCTCATCTGCGCCAGCTCATGGCAGGCCGCGGGATGGCAGTGGCCCTCTGGACGGGGGAGGGGAGCCGGCTGGCGGGCCTGATGGAGCGGGCGGAGGCGGTGTGGGGACTGGCGTCGCGGAGAATTCCCCTGGAGGAGGGGGTAACCCTCCCGGCGTTGGGGCTCTTTCGTCGCATGGGGGGACCCTATGGAGGCCGGGACCAAGGTCCTGCCAAAAAAGAGGGCCGCAAGCGACGTTTCTTTACATGGCTGAGTGATTTACTCTGAGGTAAGCCGTCATTTAGAGGCAGACGGGGGGACAGGCCATGCTGGAACTGGATATGGATCATCAGAGGTATGCCGTGATCAAAGTGGTGGGGGTTGGAGGTGGTGGCACCAATGCGGTCAACCGCATGATTCGGGCCGGGCTCAAAGGGGTGGAGTTCATCGCCATCAACACCGATGCCCAGGCCCTCTCTTTGAGCGAGGCGGCCACCAAGATCCAAATCGGGAGCGAGCTGACCCGGGGATTGGGGGCAGGGGCCAACCCCGAGGTGGGGGCGCGGGCGGCGGAAGAGAGCCAGGAACACACCGCCCAGGCTCTCAAGGGGGCCGACATGGTCTTCATCACCGCCGGTATGGGGGGCGGTACAGGGACCGGTGCCTCCCCCATCATCGCCCGCTTGGCGAAAGCCACCGGGGCCCTGACGGTAGGGGTGGTGACCAAACCCTTCACTTTTGAAGGGAAACGCCGGATGCAGCAGGCGGTGGAGGGCATCGGCCACCTGAAGGACAACGTCGATACCCTGATCACCATCCCCAACGATCGCCTTCTCCAGATCGCCGAACGGCGCACCACCATGATCGAGGCCTTCCGGCTGGCCGACGACGTGTTGCGGCAGGGGGTGCAGGGGATCAGCGACCTCATCGCGATTCCCGGGCTCATCAATCTGGATTTTGCCGATGTGCGGACCATCATGCTGGATACGGGAACGGCCCTCATGGGGATCGGGGTGGGCAAGGGGGACAGCCGCGCTGCCGATGCGGCCCGGGCCGCCATCTCCAGCCCCCTCCTCGAGACCACCATCGAAGCCCGGGGGGTGCTCCTCAACATCACCGGAGATCCGGATCTGGGTCTTTTCGAGGTGAACGAGGCCGCGGAGATCATCGCCCAGGCGGCCGATCCCGATGCCAACATCATCTTTGGAGCCGTCATCGACGACCAGCTCCAGGACGAGATCCGGGTGACGGTTATCGCCACCGGTTTCCAGGGAGAAGGGCGCCTGGAACAAGGCAAGAAGAAAATTGACGAGCTGAGACTGCCGTCCTTTCCGGCCGATGACCTGGAGATCCCCGCCTTTTTGCGCAAGAGGGGGCGAAACTGAGAAGCCTTTTTTGACAGCCTTCCTGACGATCCTCCGGGTACCCTTTCCCTGGTCATGAAGGGAAACACTCCTTCATAGCCTCTTGGGAAAGGGCGGAGGCGAGGCCCGTGACAGTTTACGGCGAGCTGGTCCTTCTCTGGAACGGAGCCGTGGATGGAGCCCTCCTTTATGCCGTGGCCCGTTTTTTGAGCCTTCCCCTGCGGTCGGGGAGGCTGGCCCTGGCAGCCTTTCTGGGATCCCTCTACGGCCTTGGTTTCTTCTACTGGGAAGGAAGCATCCTCTATAGCCTGGCGGGAAAGCTCCTCATGGCGGCCCTGATGGTGAAGGCCGCTTTTCCTTCGCTGAAAGGCCGCTCCTTTGCCGTGGCTCTCTCCTACCTCTGGATTTTTGCCGCCCTCCTAGGGGGCTTCAGCGCCCTTTTGGGGGCCATGGGGCCCCTGGGAATGGCGTCTCCCCAGCGCCAGGTCCTCTTCCTCCTGGGAGTGGCCCTTCTCCTGTCAAGCCGCCTGGCCGGCCGGGCTGCTCCTTGGAGAGGCCCGCGCCTTCTCCTGACCCTTCACTTCCAAGACGGCGGGAAAAGGACGGTCCAGGGATACCGCGACAGCGGTCACCGCCTGCAGGATCCCTGGACCGGCCAGCCCCTTTTGGTGGTGGAGGAAACAGTTTTGCAGGGACTCCTTGGGCGGTCTTCTTCACCCTGGGAAGCCTTTGCGGAGGCCGCTGCCGCGGGGCGGAAGGTGCGCTGGGTCCCCTTCCGGAGTCTCGGGGGCGAGGGATACCTCCTCTTGGTGCCTGTGGAGGCGGTGGAGTGGGAGTGGGAAGGGCGCCGTTATCGCCGGGAAGGGGTCTGGGTGGCGGTTTCTCCCCGGCCCCTGGATCCTGAAGAGATGTTTCAGGCCTTGGTGCCGTGGGAATGGATCGAAGAAAGGGCAGGTGAAGGGGCATGAGCATCTGGCGGCGGCTAATGACAACCCTCTGGAGTTTTATCGTCGGGAGGCGTCCCATTCACTACATCGGCGGCCAGGATACGCTTCCGCCGCCCCTTAGTCCGGAAGAGGAGGCCCGGCTCCTGGAACGGCTCGGGCAAGGCGATCGCCAGGTGCAGGATACCCTTATTGAGCGCAACCTGCGCTTGGTGGTGTATATCGCCCGCCGCTTCGACAATACCCGGATTCCGGTAGAGGACCTGGTTTCCATCGGCACCATCGGCCTCATCAAAGCGGTGCAGAGTTTCAATCCGGCCAAAAAGACGAAGCTGGCCACCTATGCCTCCCGGTGCATCGAGAACGAAATCCTGATGTACCTGCGGAGGACCAGCAAAACGAAGGCGGAAGTCTCCTTCGAGCAGCCCCTCAACGTGGACTGGGACGGCAACGAGCT
>JASBVX010000142.1 GCA_029960865.1 Bacillota bacterium
TGACGCAAGAGACTCTTGGGCGTCATGACGATGAGGGGGCGGGGGGCCTTTTGCAGGGTGAGGGCCTGACGCCGCAGGGCATGGAAATACTGGGCCGGGGTGGTGGGGTTGAGGATCCGCAGGTTGTCCTGGGCGCAAAGCTGCAAAAACCGTTCCAGGCGAGCGCTGGAATGCTCCGGCCCCTGGCCCTCATACCCGTGGGGAAGGAGAAGAACCAGGCCCGAGGACTCCCGCCATTTGGCCCAGGCGGAGGCCAGGAACTGATCGATGTAAACCTGGGCCGCATTGGCGAAATCCCCGAACTGGGCTTCCCAGAGAACCAGGGCCTTTTCCTTGTGGAGGCTGTAGCCATATTCAAACCCCACCGCCCCCGCCTCGGAGAGGGGGCTGTTGAAGGCGTAGAAGGGGGCCTTCCGGGAAGGGAGATGCTGCAGGGGGATGTGCTTCTCCCCGGTCTCGTAGTCGTAGAAGGCCAGGTGGCGCTGGCTGAAGGTCCCCCTCAGGGTATCCTGGCCCGTCAGGCGGATGGCCACGCCCTCGGCCAGAAGGCTGGCCAAGGCCAGAAGCTCCCCCTGGGCCCAGTCGATCCCTTTTCCTTCCTCGAGGGCCTGGCGGCGCTCTTCCAACTGGCGCACCAGCTTGGGATGAAGGGTGAAGCCCTCCGGCACCCGGTAGATCTCCCCCCGCAGCCTTTCCACCAGCTCTCTGGAAAGGGCCGTCTCCTCTCCCCAAGAAGCCGCCTCCTCCTCAGGGGCTTCCTGGAGGTGAAAAGTCTCAGCGGCCGCAGGCGCCTCCCGCTCCACCTCTTCCTTGAGCCCCTGCCAGATGGCCCAGTAGCGCTTCACCAGCTCCTCTCCCAGGCCTTCGGGAATCCAGCCTTCCCTTTCCCCTTCCTTCTGCCAGATTTCCCTGACGGTGGGGTGCTGGCCGATGACCTTGTACATGAGGGGCTGGGTGAAGCTGGGTTCGTCCCCTTCGTTGTGGCCCCAGCGCCGATACCCTATCAGGTCGATGACGATATCCTTGTGGAAGGTCTGGCGGTAGGCTAAAGCCAGCCGGGCTCCCAAAAGCCCGTCCAGGACCCGATCGGCATTGATGTGGAGGACGGGGATCTCAAAGCCTCGGGCCACATCGCTGGCATAGAGGGTGGAGCGGCCATCCCCCACGTCGGTGGTGAAGCCCAGCTGGTTGTTGAGGATGATATGGAGGGTACCCCCGGTGCGGTAACCGTCCAAGCGGCTGAGGTTCAAGGTCTCCGCCACCACCCCTTCCCCTGGGAAGGCGGCATCGCCGTGGATCAGGATGGGAAGGGCCTTTCCCGCATCTAGGGCTTCCCCTTCTTCCTGGAGAGCCCGGGTGATCCCCTCCACCACCGGGTTGACAAACTCCAGGTGGCTGGGGTTATTGGCCAGGATCCCCTTGAGGCGGGTCCCCACCACCGTATCTTCCCTTCCCAGGTGGTACTGGACGTCCCCGGTGTAGCCCAGGGTGCCCCCCTCGGCGGCCGACATGGCTTCCCGGGCCACCACCCCCGAAAACTCCTTGACGATGAGTTCATAGGGCTTTCCCAGGATGTGGGCCAGGACATTGATGCGGCCCCGGTGGGCCATCCCTAAGGCGGTGTACTGGGCTCCCTGGGCCACCCCTCCGGCAAAGATCTCATCCAGAATGGGGATGAGAAGGTCCAGCCCTTCGATGGAAAAGCGCTTGTGGCCCACATAGGCCCGGTGCAAGAAGCGCTCCAGGACTTCCACCTGGGTCAAACGCTCCAGGAGGCGCTGGGCCCCATCGGGGGTCATCTCTACCCGAAAGCGCCCGCTTTCGATTGCCGCAATGAGCCACTCCCTTTCTTTCCGATCCTGGATGTGGCTGAAATCGTAACCGATGGTGCCGCAGTAGACCTTCCGCCAGCGGTCGATGACCTCCCCGGCATGGCGGGCCCCCTCCACCAGAGGACCATCGAAAAGGTCCGCGGGCAGGCGGGCCAGGTCTTCTTCCGTCAGGCCGTGGTAGGCGGGATCCAAGGCCGGATCGCCGGGAGGCTCGCTTCCCAAGGGGTCCAGCCGAGCCGCCAGGTGACCCCGGTGGCGGATGGCCAGACCCAGATTCATGGCCCGGGCTGCCAGGGATCCCTCCACCGCAGGCATTTCTTGGGCTCGCCTTCCCTCCAGGGAGGGCATAAACCCGCCTGCCTCAAAGAACCGACGCCAGTCTTCGGAAAGGCTTTCCGGATCCTTTCGATAGAGCTCGTAGACTTCCGCCGCGTATCCCTCATTGATGCCTTCCAGACGTCTGGAGGCCATGGCCCTCACCCCTTTTCGCCCCGGCGGGCAAAAGATCCAGGTAGGTCAAAAATCCTTTCTCCACTTCCTCGCCAACATACACATCGATCGGGTAGGAAAAAAGAGGACCATCCCACACAAAGGTGTGATATTCTCCATTTTCCCCTAAAGGATCCACATGGGCGGGAAGGTCCCGAAAGAAAGCTTCGTCCACTTCCCGCCCTAGCCAGGAGGGATCCAGGCGGCGGGTATCCACCACCGCCACCTTGGCCTGCCAGCCGTTCCTATAAAACTCTTCCTGCAGTTCTCGGCTCTCTTTTTTCCACAGGGGAAAGTAAGCTTGGCACCCCACCGATCCCAGGAGCTTTTCCCGGTAGGCCCGCACATCCTCCAAAAGGGTGTCGCCGAAGATATGGCCCCTCAGTCCAAGGGACTTCAGCTCCTGGACTTTTTGGCCCATGAGGCGTTGGTAGGTCTCGTTGTCGGCCCCTTGGGGCATGTAGACGGCATAAAGGGGCAGCCCGAGGGACCAGGCCTGGGCCCAAAGAAGCTCTTCCCGCACGCCGTGCATGGTGACCCGGCGCTGGGGGAGGGTGACGGTGGTCAAAAGGCCCTCGATGCGGAGTCCCTGGCGCCTGGCTTCTGCCAGAGCCAGGGCGCTGTCTTTGCCTCCGCTCCATGAGAGGAGCAAAGCTTTCACCCAGGACTCACTATATCACTTCTGGAAACGGCCGGGATCGCGGGGAGCCACCGCCAGGGTCCTCGCGAAGCGGCCTTCAATACGTCCGCCTTAGATTTGCCGGTACCTTGGCCAACCCTTTGGGTTCTACCCGTCAGGAACCATAGCAGAAGGCGCCAAGGCCTCTCAGGCAAGGCTTAGTGGAAACGGCCGGGATCGAAGGGAGCCACCGCCAGGTCGGTCTCTCCCTTCACCATGAGATCGGCCACCGCCTTCCCTGTGGGAGCCGAAAGGGTGATCCCCAGCATGCCATGGCCGGCGGCCACAAAGACGTTCTCCATCCGGGGGAGGCGCCCGATGGCGGGAAGGCCATCGGGGAGAAGGGGCCTAAGGCCTGTCCAGGCCATCTCCCGGCCACCTTCTTCCTTCTCCCGCCAGCCCACCAGGGCCTGATCGGCGCTTCTGGCCAGGGCCTCCACCTTTCGGGGATCCAGGCGATCGTCGAAACCGGCGATCTCCATCCGCCCCGCCAGCCTTAGGCCACCCCCAGCAAAGGGGCTGCAGGCGAGGCGCACGTCGGGAAAGTAAAGGGGGCGCTGGAGGCGAAGCTTGGCCCCCCAGATGGTGATGGAGTAGCCTTTGCCCCCTTGCAGAGGAAGGCCCACCCCCAGCTTTTTCGTGAGAAGTCCCGTCCAGACCCCTCCCGCCAGCAGGAAGGCGTCGCCGGGGATCTCCCCGGCGGAGGTGATAAGGGCCGTCACCTTCCCGTTCGTCTTTACGAAACCCTCCACGTTTCCTTCCCGAAACTCCACGCCTTTTTCCCGCAGATAGGCTGCCAGGGACCCTGTCATGTCGTCGGGGCGTACATGCCAGTCGCTCTCCACCCAAAGGGCCTTTTTGAGGTCCGGGTGCAGGCCCGGTTCCCAGTCCCGCAGGTCTGCTTCCACCTTCCTGGGGCGGGCCATGCCCAAGGCCGCCAGTTTCTCGAAGTCCTTCAGGTGCTTTTCGTATTCATGGTCGGTGTGGAAGACGTAGAGGAGGCCGTCGCGGTGGAGCTCGAAGGGCACCTTCGCCTGCACCTGGGAGAGGACTTCCATTCCCTGCAAGGAAAAGACGCCCTGGGCGTAGAGCCCCTTTTCATAGGGCCCGGGGCGCGACGCCCGCAAGAACCCCAGGAACCACCCGGGATCTTTCAAGACCTCCGAGATGCGCATGGAAAAGGGGCTATCCCTTTGCACTAGCCATGTCAAAACCTGGCCCAGGATGCCCGGCTCCGGCACCGGGTTCGCCAGGGACGGCGTGATCCACCCCGCATTGCCGAAGCTGCAGGCTTGGCCGGGAGGCACCCGATCGACGATGGTGACCGACACTCCATGCTCCACGAGGTGATAGGCCGACATGAGACCGATGGCACCCGCACCCACGATAACTGCCCGGGACAGAACCTCGCCCTCTTTCCCCAAAAACTTTGCTCTACGCCATTTAACGTACCAAAAAGGGAGGAAATCCGTAAGGGCACCCTACCACCCCTGCCGGTAGGCCAGGACCCCTTGCAAGATCCCCTGCGCTGCCTTGTCGTAAAAGCCTGGGGAAGAGATGTACTGGGCTTCGCCGGGGTTGGAAAGGAACCCCAGCTCCACCAGGACTGCCGGCATCTTGGTGTAGCTGAT
>JASBVX010000143.1 GCA_029960865.1 Bacillota bacterium
GAGCGCCGAACCGGCCGGGACTTCCAGCACGCGCCCGTCTTCCGCACCGCCGCGCCTCCTGTCCCCTGCGCCACCGGGGGAGGCGGTCCTTGCTTCGGTAGGGAAGCCCCGTGGTGTCCCTTAGGCGAAAGGGCCCGCCTCATCCTCCCGGGAAAGCCTTTCCTCAGGTCTCGCCCGGAGCTTTTGCAGTAGGGCCTCCAGCATGGCCTCGTCCAGGTAGCGGTGGGCAAACCAGACCAGGGACTGGTGGGAAGGCGGGGGCTCGGGAAAGAGATCCTGGGCCCAGGCCTGGGTGGCGTGGTAGGTGATACCCTTTTTACCCCCATGACCGTCGTTGATCACCTGACCCTCCCCCAGCTCCAGCAACGGATCAAGAAGGCTCTGGCGGCGTACCACGCCAAGCAGGGCCTCACCGCCCAGGAGGTGGCCGCCATCGCCCTCCATACCTCCCGCTGGGTTTGCGCCACCGTGGCCCGCTACAACCGGGAGGGCCTCGAGGCCCTCCCGGATAGGAGGCACGACAACCGCCAAAGCTGACCCCAGAAGAACGGGAGAGGGTTCTGCAGGCCCTCATCTACCGCCAAGGCCTCCCGCCTGAAGGCGGCTTGTGGACGGGGCTCAAGCTGCAACGCTGGGTGGCGGAGGCGCTGGGGAAGGAAGTCTCTCTCTACCCCATCTACCGCCTCCCTATCTACCTGCACGCCCTGGGCCTGAGCCTTCTGGTGGACACCCGGGTGATGGGCTTACTGCAGGGGCTAAGGGCCTGGCTGAGGGCGGGGGAGGTAAAAGCGGATCCTAGGGGCCATGTAAAATCGAGGCGAGTTTTCCCGTTGACCTTTACGACGGCTTCTTAGCTCGCACATCGCGGGCGCCTGCGTGGGAAATTCGCATTGCCACGCCAGACCACTTGTGGTGTGGGTCCACCTGCCACGTTTCCACCAGATAGTCCGCCATCTCCTTGACGTGCTGCTGGGACACCTTCAGCCCAAAATGCCCAAGCAGCATCGACAACGCGGCAGCACCGCTGGCAGTTGGCTCGGCCTGGGGCTCAAAGATGAGATGTGAGACCCGCGCTTGCTGAGGTAACCCCAATGTAGGCCCACGGTTCATTCCGAGATCGACGAGAATCGTGTTCCAGATGAGCTTATCCTGGCGCCACAGTGCCACAGGGAGGGCGTACTTTCCGATGCGCTTGCCGGGGGCGAGCGCAATGCGAAAGTAAGCCCGATCTGCCCGACGAACAGGACGAATCACCGCATCCGCCCCCAGGGGCCGTCCATCGAGCCAGAGGTCTGTAACCAAAGGTGGAACCCGGAAGGAAATCTGAATTTCCCAATCGTTAGCTTGGATTTCAAGATCGGCGAGGTTTTGGTCCGCCATGCTGGTGGGATCGGCCACCGCCAGGTCCACCGCGAAGAGATAGCCCGTGAACGGGGGATCCCCACCGCCCACGAATACATGAGTTCCGGAGGGAACGGGGGCGGAGTAGGGGCCATGACCCACCGCAACTTGTGCCACGGACGACCCGTTGGACGGGTCGATGGCCTCGAGGACACCACCACCCAGGACGATCAGAAGTCCAGCCGCCAGGGCTGGAGGGGCCCAGATCCCCTCCGCGTACAATTGCCGCTCCCACAACCGGGCCCCCGTGTGCAGGCTGTAAGCGAGAATGGAGCCCCCGAGTGTGGTGACGTAGACACGTTCCCCATCCGTAAAGGCAGCGCTGCGAATCGTGACCTCCCCCACGTGATCTGTCCACAATACCTGCCCCGTGGCGCATGCGAAGCAGGTAACTGTGCCGTCGAGCGATCCGATCACGATACGGTCGGCGCCCACGGCAGGTCCGGCCGTTTCCGACGACACAACTCCGGTCTTACCAATTGGCCGTTTCCACTCAAGACTGACGGGTGCTCCCGTGTCGTCTAGGGAGACGCAGTACAGGTAATTGTTTGACGGTTCCGCACCCAAGACAAACAACAAAGGATGGGAGTCAATAAGGGAGACGCAGGGGTTGCCGAACAGAAATGTTCGCCCCACCTGGAACCTTCGTGTTTCCCGCCCATCTTCTTTGTTGACGGCGATGATAGAGTCTCCAGCACATAGGTAGACCATGTCTTTAAAAAGAACCGGGCCGCTCCTGATCCGCCACGGTGTTTTCCATGCCCACTGCAGGTCTCCGTTCTCGACGTTTAGGGCAGCCAACCCGGACTGGCCCCAGAGCATGTAAAGCCTCGATCCGTCCGTTGCTGGACGTCCGTAGCCGCCGGCAGGGAGAGCTAACTTCCACCTGAGCTCCCCGTCGTGGGAGCGGCAGGCCATCACCTCGTACTGGTGTACCGTCCGGTTATATGCCACGATCATGACTTTGTCGCCAGCCAGAACAGGATACCGTGGGACTCCTTGGATGTACTGGATCCACCGCAGCTTCATCTTTGTATCACCTCCTCTTTGTAGCTTCTCCTCGCAGTCTCTCCCCAACCCGGATGGCCCTATTGGAACCCCACCTCATCGGTTTTTCTCTCGCGCACCCCGCACCCTGAGCTGGAGCAAGAGCGCCGCGATGAGAACAGTTATAGAACCCCCCACGATCAAGAACGTTTGCACGCCGAACGTTTGGAGAACAGAACCGGCACTCAGGAACACGACCGCGGGGACGATCCGTAGGGCCGTAAACTGGGCAGCAAAGGCCCGGCCCAGGACATCCGAAGGAAGGGTCCGCTGCAGAATGCTGGAGGTGTAGACCGAAACCAATTCGGCCGTCAGACCGATAAGCGTCATCGCCAGCAGCCCCCACTCCAGTGCCCTCACGAAGCCCAGGGAAACAACCAGGAGGCCGAACAGGACCGTGGCAAGCCCAGACAATCGGCCCTCGTCCATGCGTCCGACCAGCAGAGCGGCTATCAGGGTGGCAACGATGGCCCCGAGCGCCATCGCTCCGGTGAGGAGCCCATAGCCAGCGGCACCCTGGCGCAGGACCTCTTCAGAAATGACGGGAAGGGCTATTGCCAGGACCGGAATACCGACGTTGATCACCACCAGATCCGCCATGGCAAGCACAGCCGCGCTGTGGCGGCGCAGGATACCCACTCCACTCACAAAGTCCTGTAGTACCCTTGGCCGCCAGCCCCGCACCACTGGGGATCCCCCGTCTATGCCCCGGAGCGGCAACAACAGAGCCGCGGACGCGAAAGTCAAGGCGGCATTCGCCAGGAACGTGTACGCCGGGCCCAGCCAGGCCAAGAGTAGGCCGGCCATGACCTTGCCCAAGATGTCGCACAGGTTGCGGCTCAACCTGATGAGCGCGTTGGCGCGCGTTAAGTCAACCTGGTCCACGAGGGCCGGAATAGCAGCCCCGGCTGCCACGGTAAGAAAACTGGCGGTGACCGCATGGGCCACCACCGCGAGATACAGGTGCCACACCTGGAGGCTACCCAGGAGGGACAGCCCAGTCACAGCCAGACCGAGCAGTGCCCGGCAACCCTCCGAAACGAGCATCGCTCTTTTTCTGGAAGCGGCGTCCACGTAAACGCCAGCAAAGGGAGCTAGCAGCAGTGAAGGGACAACCTGGAGGGCAAAGGCCAGTCCGAGTTGTAGGGTGCTGCCCGTCAGCTGAAACACCAGCCACGGGACGGCGATGGAGAATACATTCTCGCCAATGCGGGACAGGGTCCTGCTGATGAAAAAGTACGAGAATGGGAGTTCTCGGGTGAGAAGTACTAGCCCTAACCTAGCCTTCAAGGCCTTCAAGGTGGCGATGGCTTTATGCATAAAACGCCCCCGCAGAGGCTAGTGTTTGAGGAAGCATGGCCTCCGTGAGATGACGGAATAGGGGATACGGTAAGGCTATGCGCTACCTGGCTAGACCATGGCCCGCTCAATAGCAGTGATACGATGACGGGAGACGACCCGGATGGTCTCCTTCCAGTCTCGCAACCAGAGGGAGCGGATGACAAGATCAATCTCTGCCGTAATCTCGCCGTTTACAGGGTCTTCCAAGATCACGGGAATAACCACGGAGCGTGTTTCCCCCGGCTGCAGCTGGCCAAGGCTTATCTGGTCCCCGTCCGTGTCCAGCTGCAAGCCTTTTGGCACGGTCAGCGTCAGGAATGCCTCCTCTGCAATAAAGGTCCGGAAGAGAGGCTCGGGACAAGAATACGTGACGTTGCATTGGAGTGCATCCACGCCGTCGAACTGGATTTCCACATTCGGCAAGACACCGGTAATCACAGCGTCTCTAGTGCAGTCCACGGCAAGGAGGCCAAGTTCACGGTAGCCGATACGCCACTCTCCGCCCCTGCTTCCCCCCCCAGTGGCTTTGATCCCACGGGTCGAGAAGGATGAATTCCTCGGCGGCGTCGTCATAGCCCACCACCAGCACCGCGTGCCCAGTGCGGTCGACTTCCTTCCGGAGGATGTCCTCCTCCATAGGGTAGTTCCACCCCGGATGCAGACGGACCAGAACAGGCAGGTTCTGGGCCACCAGTAAGCGGATATAGTTGACAAAGCGCTCGTGATAGGGGTCATGGTACATGAAGCATGGGAGCCCCGTCACCGCCAGCTCGCCAA
>JASBVX010000144.1 GCA_029960865.1 Bacillota bacterium
TCATCGTAGGCACGCAGTCGCTGGTCGCCGACGCGCTCCGGCTCTACCGCCTGGCCCCTCGGCCTATTTTGGCAGTGATCCTCCACCCGATCCCAGAGATCCTCATCCCAAAAGACGCCTTGCGGAAGGGCCCCTGGGGAAAGGAACCTCCGCTCTACCCCTACGATAAGCTCTTTTGGATCCATCAGCCTTCTTCCCCGCGGCGCACATCCAGGGTGGCATCCACCGGCAAGGCTGGTTCGGAAAGGCTTTCCAGCCGCCACACATCTTCCCGCTTAAAGATCTCCACCTGGCCTTCCAGCAGGCTGCGGATGCGGGCGCGGAACTCCAATCCTTGCCGTTCTAGAGCCTTCAAGGATTCCTGGGCCTTTTCCACCGCTTCCCGGGCGCTGCGGCGCCTCTTCTCCGCTTCCGCTTCCGCTTCCCGCACGATCAGCTCCGCCTCCTTGCGGGCCGCCGCCTTCACCTCGTTGGCCGTCTCTTGGGCCACCAAGATGGCATTCCGCAGGGCATCTTCCATCTCCTTGTACTGGTCCACTTTCTCCCGATATTCTTCCAGCTGCATCTTCAGAGCGGCGTTTTCCTTCAAAAGCTGTTCGAAATCCCGGACCACCTCGTCCAGGAACTCATCCACCTCATCCACGTCATAGCCGCGAAAACTCCGCTTGAATTCCTTTTGCTGAATGTCTAGAGGCGTCAGCATCGGACGTCACCTCGGCTCTCTCTGGCCTGGCCAACCTTTCGCCTAATCGGGCTTCTCTTCCTGCCCTTTAGCTTAGCTTTTTCGACAGGATCTTTCTCAGTGCAAAAGGGCCACCAGGAGCTGCACCAAGAGGCTCTGGATCACCCGCAAGAGGATGAGGGCCACCAGGGGCGAAAAATCCAGTCCCCCCATCGGCGGCAACACCCTCCGGATGGGGGTTACCACCGGCTCCGTCAGGAGATCGAGAAACCGCATCAGATCCCAGTACCAGCGGGCCTGTACAGGAAACCAGCTGAGGATGGCCCTGATGATGATGGCCAGATACAAGATGCTGAAAAAGAGGTTGACCGTGTTCACAAGAATGGAAAGGATCATGCCTCAGTCTCCGTCTTCCGCCTCCCAAGGATAGCCTTGGGCCATGTCGATCTGAACCCCCTGGGGAGCAAAAACCATCACATGGCCCGAGACCTTCTGCATGGATCCGCCCAGAGCATAGACGCTGCCGCTCAGAAAGTTCACCAAACGCTGAGAAAGAGCCCGATCCACCCCTTCCAGATTCACCAGGAGCTGGGCCCCCTCCCGCAGGCGATCCACCATGGATTGCACTTCATCGAAGCTCTCCGGGCGCCAGATGACCACCCGGACGTTCATGGCCCGCCCCTGACCCCCCGCCAGGGAAATGAGGGATCCGTAGCGCCGGGCTTCGGCTGGTGCCCCCTTGAGGCTCTGGCCCCTGGGTTTCTCCACCGCTGCCTCTGCCACCGCCGGCCGCAGCCCCTCTTCCCGGATTACCTCGTCCTCATCGGACAAGTCCTCTTCCAGACCGAGAAAATTCAGCATCCGATCCCACATGCTCATCGTCCGTCCCCCCTCGGGAATGCTTTCGCCTTCAGGCCTCCGTTTCCTGGTGCCAGCGCAAAAGCGCCGCCATCCGCCCCGTCCGGCCACCTTCCGCTCTGTAGGAGTATAGGAGGTCGGTGCGGCAACCGGTGCAAAGGGGCGACTCCCGGATCTGGCCTTCCGGCACCCCCGCCTGCCGCAGCTGGGCCCTTTGGGCCCGACTCAGCTCCAGGTATAGGCGGCCGAACCGCCCCACGGCCACATCTTTTTCCCGCAGCCCTGCCCCTTGAGCCACCGCCCGGACCACCTCTTCCCCCACCTCGTAGCAGCACGACCGGATATGGGGCCCGATAAAGGCATGGATCTTCTTCATCCGGGCGCCCATTTCCTCCATGGCCTGCAAGGCCCGGGGCAGAATTCCTGCTGCAGTCCCCCTCCAACCGGCATGGACCAGGCCTAAAGTCCCGGCAGAAGGGTCCACCAGGTAGATGGGGGCGCAATCAGCCACCAAAATGGCCAGGGCGGCCGGCCGGTAGCAGCTGGCCAGCCCGTCGGCCTGGGGGCGCGGTAGGGCGAGATCGTCCTGTCCCCGGATCATCCGCACTTGGTTCCCGTGCACCTGATGGACCCGGGCCACCCCCTGGGGGCTCAAGGAGAGCGCCTGGACCTGGAACAGGCGATCCCAGTTGCTCTGGGTCACCTCCTCCGGCTCTCCCTCCACCTTTCCCATGTTGGCCCAGCGGAAAGGACCCCGGCTCAGGCCCCCCAACCGGGTGGTGAGAAGAGCTTCCACCCCGTCATGCAGGGGAAACGAAAGGATCTTCATGCCGGCCCTCCCTTCTCGGCCCGCACCAGAATCGCATCTTCTCCAATCTTGATGATATCTTCCCAGGGAATCCAGGTCTCCTGAGGGCGCCCGAAAAAGAAAAAAGGCGCCGGGCCCGGCAGGATGATGGCCGTCAGGCGCCCCTTCTCGAGATCTACCTCCACATCATAGACAAAACCCAGGCGTTTGCCGCTCTCCACATCGATGACGTCTTTTTTCCGCAGTTCCGACGCTTTGATCATGCCGGTCCCCCGGCATCACCCTATGACGGGCTATTCCCCTGGATGAAGAAGGGCCACCACCTTCTGGCCCAGAGTCCGGTACCACTTCAGCCACAGCCAGTCCACCTGCACCGCCGGCCCTTCCTTGGGCACCAGCCAGAGGGTGTCATCCTGGACCTTAAAGGCCCAGAGGGTCTCCTGCCCGGAAAGGGACTGGAGCAGACGAGCCCTCTCCGCCGCCGACAGCTCCCCCCAGCGATAAGGGCCTACTGTTCCTCCGGGGAAGAGAACCCCCCACCAGTTATGGCCCGCCCCATCCCCTAGGATGACCAGGAGAGTGGGATAAATCCCCGCCGGGCGGGTCACCCCCCCTAAAGTCTCTTCCTCGTACCGGAGGGGTTCCAGGCTCAGGCGGCTTTTGTAGGAAAGCCCCTTTTCCCGGAGATACCCGTCCACCTTTTCCTGAAGATCGCCCATCCTTTCCGCCACCCGGGCCACCAGGTCCTGGCCGTTCTTTCCCTCGCCCGCCCAGCCGCCGATGGTTTCCTGCAGGAGATCCCGCACCTGCCCCTTGATCTCCTGATCCTCCCGGCTATCGCTGTGGGCCACCACCCGCAGGTGAAGACCGGCAGGAGCGGGGGCCGCCGCCAGGCGGGCCACCGGAATCCCGGCGGCCGAGAGGGCGAGGAAGAGGGCCCCCGCTGCCGCCAAAAGCTGCACCGCGCGCACCGTCTTCACCTCCTAGACCAGCTTTCTCATCTGCAAGAGGGCGGCCTTTTCCAGGCGGGACACCTGAGCCTGGCTGATGCCGATCTCCTCCGCCACTTCCATCTGGGTCTTGCCCAGGAAGAAGCGCATGCGGACGATGAGCCGTTCCCGCTCCCCCAGCTTCTTTAAGGCTTCCTCCACCGCCACCCCCTGCAGCCAGCCGTCCTCGCTCTGCTTCTCATCCGCCACCTGATCCATCACCAGGATGGGATCTCCCCCGTTTTCATAGACTGCCTCGAAGAGAGAGACAGGATCCTGGATGGCGTCCAGGGCATAGACCACCTCGCTGCGGGGAACCCCCAGCTCCGCGGCAATCTCCGCCAGGGAGGGTTCCCGGGAGAGGCGATGGGTCAGCTGATCCCTCACCTGCAGGGCTTTGTAGGCCACATCCCTGAGGGAACGGCTGACTCTGAGGGGGTTGTTGTCCCTTAGGTAACGGCGGATCTCCCCGATAATCATGGGGACGGCATAGGTGGAAAAGCGGACATTGTGGCTGAGATCAAAATGATCGATGGCTTTCATGAGGCCGATGCAGCCCACTTGAAAGAGATCATCCATGTTGTCACTGCGGTGCTGAAACCGCTGCAGCACCGAGAGAACCAGGCGGAGGTTTCCCTGGATGAGGGTTTCCCGCGCCTCCCGGTCCCCCTCCTCCTGGTACCGGCGAAAGAGCTCCCGCATCTCCTCGTTGGTGAGGAGAGGGAGCTCCGAGGTATTCAACCCGCTGATTTCCACTTTGTTCATGGACCATTTCCCCTCGCGTCCCAAACGGGCTTTGCGAAGGGAAGTATGGTCAGGAACGAGCGATCTTATTCAGCTTTTGCCAGCTCCTGGCGCAAACGGCGCATGATTCTTTTCTCCAGGCGGGAAATATAGGACTGGGAAATCCCCAGACGATCGGCCACCTGCTTTTGGGTCCGCTCCACCCCGTCGCCCAGGCCAAAACGCAGTTCCAGGATCTTCCGCTCCCGCCCGCTCAACTTTTGTAGGGCCTCCCAGAGCTCCATCCTTTCCGCCTCTTCCTCCACATTCCGGGAGACCACATCGGGATCGGTCCCGTGGATGTCGGCGAGGAGGAGCTCGTTGC
>JASBVX010000145.1 GCA_029960865.1 Bacillota bacterium
CGAGCTTGCCACGAGCCTCTCGGGGCTCGGCGCCCGTGACCTGCTGCTCCTGGGTGCACGTACGTGGCCCAAAGAAGGCCCTGGCGGGAGCCCAAGACGTCTTGCGCCATCGTGGCCACAGCGCTCTCGGCATAGTCGGCGATAAAGATACTGGCTTCCCCCTCTGGCCGCAAAGAGGGAAATTCCCTGGCCAGAAAGTCCAAGACGTCCTTTTCCATCGGCAAAAGCTCCCGCGGCGGGCCCGGCAGGACCACCACCCGCGGATGCGCAGCCACCATGAAACCCGGGGCGGTCCCCACCCGGTTGGGGATGGGAAGGGCCCCTTTCGGAAGGTAAGCCTGGCCCATGGCCTCTTCGTGCAGCGGGAGACCCCGCAGGCGATAGACCTCCTCGATCCAGCGGAGGCTTTCTTCATGGAGGCGAAGGGGCCTTCCCAGCCAGCGGGCCACCGCCACCCGGGTGAGATCGTCGGCCGTGGGGCCCAAGCCTCCCAGGACGAAAAGAAGGTCGGCTCCCCTTTCCTTGAGAAACTGAAGGCCTGCGACGATCTCCTCCAGCCGATCCCCCACCGTCAGGCGCCATGCCGGCTCCAGGCCGGCCCGCCGGGCCCAGGCGGCCACCGCGGCGCTGTTCCGATCCACCACCCGCCCGGAAAGGATCTCCTCACCGGTGATCAGGAAATAGGCGCGGGGGCGCCCTTCGCTTCCGCTAGCCACTGGCGAAACTCCTCTCCCGTCAAAGACTCGTCTGTAAGGAGCCTTTCCACCAGAGAAGAAAAGCTCTCCCGCGCTTCTTCCAACATGGCCCGCACTTTTCCTTCCATCCCGGCGAGAATCTCGCTGACGGCCCGGTGGATCAAGGCCTTGGGAAGATGTTCGGGGTCCACCACCCCCAGGGGCGACATACCGGCCTTCACCATCTCCCGGGCCAGGCGCACCGCCTCTTTGAAGTCGGAGGTAGCCCCGGTACTGCGGGTCCCCAGAAAAAGGTCTTCCGCCAGAGACCCCGCCAAGAGGACGGCGATGGCATCCTCCAGCTCTCTTTGGGAGCGCAGGTAGGCATCATCCCGGGGTGCGCTGCGCACGTAGCCCAGGGCTTGACCCCGGGCGGTGATGGTCACCCGGGCCACGGAGCCGGGCTGCAGATGCTCCTGCACCCAGGCGTGGCCCATCTCGTGGATGGCGATGCGGCGCCTCTCCTCCAGGGAGGGCCGCCGCTCCTGTCTCTCGCCCAGCATCACTTTTTCCACGGAATCCAAAAAGGCCTCATGGGGGATGACCTCCATCTGCCGGCGCAACGCCCAGATGGCGGCTTCGTTGCAAAGGCTCTCCAGCTGAGCCCCGGAAAAGCCGTAGGTTTCCCTGGCGATGGCCTCCAGATCCACATCGGGAGCCAAAGGCTTCTGGGCCGTATGGAGGCGCAGGATATCCCACCGCTCCTGCCGACTGGGGAGGCCCAGGGAAACGATGCGATCGAAGCGGCCGGGGCGCAAAAGCGCTTGATCCATCAAATCGGCCCGATTGGTGGCCCCGATGACCAGGATGCGGGGGCTCCCTTCGCTGCCCATCCCGTCCATCTCCACCAGCAGCTGGTTGAGGGTCTGGTCGTATTCCAGATGACTATGATGGCGGCCCCGCTGGCCCCCCAGCACCTCCATCTCATCGATGAAGATCACGGCGTTTTTCTGCGCTTCCCTGGCCTCCCGCCGGGCCCGGGCAAACAGTTCCCGCACCCTTTGGGCCCCCACCCCCGCGTACATTTCGATGAATTCGCTCCCTGAAGTGCCGATGAAAACGCTGTCGGTGTAGTGGGCGGCCGCCTTGGCGAGAAGGGTTTTCCCCGTACCGGGGGGTCCCGTCAAAAGGATGCCCTTCAAGGGCCGTATCCCCAGCTTGTCGGCCTGGTGGCTCTCCAGGAGGAAGTGGAGCGCCTCCTGCATCTCTTTCTTGGCCGTCTCCTGGCCCCCGATATCCTCAAAGGTGATGGCCGGACCTGTCCCCGAGCGAGGAACCACGGACCTCTTTCCAAAAGAGCTCGCCGGCAGCAGGCGCCAGAGAAAGAAACCCGCTAACCCCAGCAAGAGGATGGGAAAGAGGTCCAAACCCATGGTGCCGGCAAAGGCCAGGGCACCCACGGCGGCTCCCAAAAGGATCTCCCGTGCCATCTTCATGGAGTCGCTCCTCCCTTATCGCGGGTCAAGGACCGGATCAAGCGATGATCTTTGTTTTGCAGAAGGACCCACACGGCATCACCGGTGACATACACCTTGGCCATCACTCCCAGCGATTCCTGCCCTCGCTCTTCCACCCGGGCCGCCATCTCGGTGAACCGGCCGGTGGCCAGCCCCTCCTGCAAGATGGGGTTGAGCTCTAGGTAAAGCCGTTCCAGGTCCGGGGAAGGATCATCCTCAAAGCTGACCTGGAAAGGCCCATGAAGGCGCCTGCGGGCTGCCTTTTCCGCCGCGTCGTAGACGGAACCCAGGGAAGCGCCTTCTTCCAAGGTGAGGGTCAGCAGGGCGTCATGGCCCTGCCACGTGACCTTCGCTTGCCGGACCCCCGCCACCTGAGCCAGGGTTTTCTCCAGGGGTTTGCTGATCGCCCAGGTCCGATAGGCCGCAAAGCCCCCCCAAAGAAGGGCGAAGGTCAAAAGGGCCGCTCCGGCACCCCAGAGCCAGCGCTTCCATGTTCCCGTCACCGTCCTCCCTCCTTTTCTCCAAGGGGACATAAGTCATCGTAGCGGGAGTGACCACCCTTGGCCAGGAAGGAAACTGGAAACGGGCAAGGAAGAACTAAGGGTGGACCTCAAGGAACTCCTCTTGCGCTGGGAAAAGGACCCTTCATGGCGGCAGAGGATCCGCCTCTGGCACCGGCAAAAGCCCCGGGCCGGAACCTTCTTGCCCTGGCCTGACGATATCCCTGTGGAGATCCGCCGGCTCTTCGAGAGGGAAGGTCTGGCCCGCCTCTACGGCCATCAGGTGCAGGCCTGGTCGTTGGCCAGGGAGAAAACCTCCTTTCTCCTCATGACCCCCACCGCCTCGGGCAAATCCCTGGCCTTCCACTTGCCGGTCCTGGGCCTTTTGCAGGAGGACCCCCGCGCCCGAGCGCTCTACATCTATCCCATGAAAGCCCTTGCCCAGGATCAGCTCCTCCGCTGGCAAGGCTGGGCGGCCCGCCTCTTTCCCGGCGAAGGCCCCTCCATGGCTGCCCTCTATGACGGCGACACGTCCCCCATCCTCCGGCCCCACCGGCGGCGGGGGGCCCGGGTCGTGTTGAGCAACATCCCCATGCTGCAGCGCTCCCTTCTGGGGCACCCTGGGAGATGGGAAGAGCTGCTCACCCACCTCAAGGCGGTGGTGGTGGATGAAGTCCATGTCTACCAAGGGCTGGCCGGCGGGGAAGCCGCCTGGTTCTTTCGCCGCCTCTGGGCCCTTCTGCAGGAAGGGCAAAGGCCCCTTCCCCAGGTTGTGGCGGCTTCCGCCACCTTGGGGAATCCCAAGGCCTTCGCCCGTTCCCTCTTCGGCCGGCCCATGGAGGTCATCGCGCAAAGCGGCGCCCCTTCCCCTGAACGCCACTACCTGGTGGCCCAGGAGTCCCCCCATCCGCAAGAGGAAGGGAGGCGCTGGCTGGCAGCCCTTTTCGAAGCGCAGGTGCCCGCCATCGCCTTTTGCCCGTCGCGGCATGCGGCTGAGGAATTGGTCTTCAGCCTCCATCGCCGGTTTCCCCAGCGAAAAGAAGCCATCGTCGCCTATCGGGCAGGGTATACCCCAGCGGAGCGCCGCTCTCTTGAAGAAAAGCTCCGCCAGGGGAAAGCCTCTCTGGTGGTGGCCACCTCCGCCCTTCAGCTGGGGATCGATATCGGCGCCCTGGATGCAGCCCTGGTGGTGGGGGATCCCAGGTCCCGGGCAGGCCTTCACCAGGCCTGGGGAAGGGCCGGCCGCCGGGGCCACCTCTCCCTGGCCGCCTGGATCCCCGGTCCGGGCGAAGCCAGCCGCTACCCCGCCTTCCCTTGGCAGGCAGCGCCGGAATCTATCTGGCTGCCGGCGACGCCGCCGCCTCTCACACCCTTCAAGGGCCCATCCCCTCCCCTTTACCGCGGGAAAGACCTCTTGGGCTGGGATCTGGAGGGCCGCCGCGAAAAGGAACCCTACCTCCATCAGGGACAGCGCTATAGGATCACCGCCCTTTCCCGGGCCGGGGCCGACGTGGCACCCGACCCGGGCATACCGGTGCAGCTGATGGTTAGGAAAGGGCGGACCATCCTGGGGTTTTCGCCTTGGGGTGAAAGGCCCCTTGGGGGCGATGGCATCCTGCGCTGGGGGCTGGCCCTAGGGAAGGAAAAGGAAGGCCGGGCCTTCCTTGTGGCC
>JASBVX010000146.1 GCA_029960865.1 Bacillota bacterium
CATCCAGAACGTTCTCGTACACCTCCATGGGGATGTCCTGGGGGTGGAGGAACATGGCCTCGGCGGAAGGATATCCCCGCAGGCGGGCCACGGCCACATTCTTCTGGATGTGGAGGGCCAAGGTGGTGGCAAGGGTCGTCTGAAGACCTCTTAAACCTTCGCCCAACGCGGCGTGGGCTTTTTCCCTCAGCTCTCCGTCGGGGGAAGCCAAATACTGGTCATACCGGGAGACGGTAAGGGGTATCTTCTTCCCTTGGTGTTCCACGGGAGGGAAGGACAGGTCGGCAGCGCTAGCCCTTTGGTAGATGGTGGCGGACGCTTGCAGGGCCGATGAAAGGGTCCCCAAAATCTCTTCTCCTTGTTGCGAGAGGACGTGGGCCTTGTTTCTCAGAACCCTATCGACGTAAGGGCGATAGGCCGCCAAAGAAGGCTCTTGCCGGCAGAATCTTTCCCACGCCTCTTCCCCCAGAGCCAAGAGCTCTGGCTCCACAAAACTAAGGGCTGCCTGCATCTCCTGGCCCTTGAGGCTGACCCTCATAGTTTGAGCCTGGAAGGCAGGGTGGGCGCCGTCGGTGGCCTGCTGGAGGGAAGGGTAGGAGGCGACCCGGCTGAAGATCTCCATGAGGGCTTCCAGGGACTTGATGAAATCCAGGAGAGCCTGCGCCGACGTAAGCTGTTTTTGGAAACTTTTCACCTTTTCCAGCAAAGAAGAGAGCCTCTCCAGGTCCTTTTCCCAGTCTTCTTCGCCGGCATAGAGGGGCGACAAATCCCATGTTTCCTCAGGAGAAACCTCCCAGCGGGGCAGCAGCTTCAACGGTCTCATCCTCCCTAAGTTTCGTTACCCGAAAGATTCGCCGGGGTGGAGGACCTTTCCTTCCCTGCAGGGGGTTGGGCTCCAGGGACGTTAGAAGAGGGCGCCAGGCGGTTTCCTCGCCTGCACCCCAGGGGTGGCCCTTTCGTAGGCATAGGCGAGGCGGAGCAAAAGATCTTCCCGGCCCCAGGGGGCTACCCACTGAAGCCCCAGCGGAAGACCCCCGGCGGTGAACCCGGCCCGGAGGGAAAGGGCCGGCGTTCCTGCGAGATTGAAGGGGCCGGTCCGCAGAACGTAGGGCGTGAAGTCCCGATCGGGCACCTCTTCCTCGAGGGAGTGAGCGCCTGTCGGAGACGTGGGGAGGAGCAGGAGATCCACCCCGCGATCTTTGAAGACGTCCCGTAGTTCAAGCGCAAACCTGCGCTTCTCTTCGAGGGCCTGAAGGTACGAAACTGCCGGGATCTGGCTTCCCGCCTTAAGGCGTTTTTGCAGCCCTTGCGAGTAGAGTCCAGGCGCCCTTTGAAAGTTTTCCCGATGAACCCATGAGGCTTCCGCCGCCAGGATAGCCAGAAGAGGTGGAATCCGGCTTTCGAGGGAGAGGCTTACTTCTCCCACCACCTGGCCATGCAAGTCTCTGAGGATGGCCAGGGCTTCAGGCAAAAGGGCTTCCACTTCGGGTGCCACCCCTGACCACGCTTCTTCGAGCACCGCCACCCGCAAAGAAGGTAGGCTACCCAGATCGGGGGTAATGGGTTTGTGCCGCGGACGAACAGCATCCCACACCCGGGCCATATCGGCGGCGCTCCGGGTTAGAAACCCGATGTGGTCCAGGGATGGCGACAGAAAAGTCATTCCTTCGGTAGGGAGAACGCCATAGGTGGGCTTGAGGCCCACCAGCCCGCAGTAAGAGGCCGGCAGGCGGATGGATCCTCCCGTGTCGGTACCGATGGCCACATAGCCCAGGCCAGCGGCCACGGCTGCCGCTCCGCCCGTGGTGGAGCCTCCGGTGGAGTGGGAGGGATTCCAGGGATTGCGGGTAAAACCGAAACGGGGATGGGTTTCCCCATAAGCGAATTCCAAAAGATGCGTTTTGCCCATGAGGATGCCGCCTCTAGGGGATAGGGCCCGGACCACCGCAGCGTCTTCCTGAGCCGGAGGCCGATCCAGGCCTGCTTCTGAAGCACCCGTGGTCACGAGGCCTCGCACGTCGAACATGTCCTTGACGTGATAAGGCACCCCGAGAAAAGGCTCTTGGCTCCCTTCCCGTAGCTTCGTTTCAGCACGGCGCGCTTCCTGCAGGGCCCGTTCTGCCGTGAACTGAAGAAAAGCATTCAGGGAAGGATGGCTGGCGGCTCCTTGGTCCAGGATGAAGCGGGTGACTTCCATAGGGGTCAGATGGTGCCGGGTATAACTTTTGTGGAGCTCCTGGATGGTGGGTGGGAGGCGCAGCAATGGACATCCTCCTTTCTATTTCCGGGGATCCAGCTGATCCCGCAGGGCATTTCCAAGGGCGTTGAAGGCGAGAACCGTGGCCATGATGGCAAGACCCGGATAGATGGCCAGGCGAGGAGCGGTCCAGATGTATACCTGGGCGTTTTGCAGCATGTTGCCCCAGGAGGCCTGGGGTGGTTGGATGCCAAGACCCAGGTAACTTAGCCCTGACTCCGCCAGGATGGACCACCCGATGCCGAGGGTCAGGAGAACGATGAGGGACGGAATTACCTGGGGAAGGATGTGGCGAACGATGATGGTCCAGGAATGGGCGCCTGCTGCCCGTGAAGCCTCCACGAACTCCCTCTCCCGAAAGCGCAGGAACTCGGCGTAGACCATACGGGCCACCGGCGTCCAGTAGTTGACCCCAATGACCAGGATGACCATGGGAGTGGAGTGGCCGAAGATAGTGAGGAGGGTGAGGATCAAAAAGAAGGAAGGGATGGCCATGATGGCGTCCACGAGGCGCATGAGGAGACTTTCCACCCAGCCGCGGAAATAGCCCGCCAGAGCTCCCACGGTGACCCCGATGACGAGGGCCACGACCATGGCCATGACCGCCACGGAAAGAGTGATGCGGCCGCCGGCCAAAAGGCGGGCCAGGACATCGCGGCCCAGCTCATCGGTGCCCAGGAGGTGCTGGGCGGAAGGGGCAGTCAGGGTATGGGCCGGATCGGGGCGGTTGGGGTGACCGTCCCAGAAAAGGGGTACCACCCACACGGCGGCGTAGAGGAGCACCAGAAAGAGGCCGGCCAGCCACAGGGTCCAGGAGCGCTTCCTACCCATGGCGGATCCTCGGATCGATCAAAGAATAGACCAGATCCACCAGGAGATTGGTGACCACCACCACCACGGCCGCCACGACCGTGATGGCCATTACCAGGGTGTAATCCCTCCCCGATGAAGCTTCCACGGCCAGGCGCCCCATGCCGGGCCAGCCAAAGACGCTTTCCACGATGACAGATCCCCCCAGGAGAGCCGGAATCAAGAGACCGATGATGGTGACCACCGGGATCAGGCTATTGCGCAGAGCATGGCGATAGATGACCTGGCGAGCCGAGAGGCCTTTGGCGTAGGCGGTGCGGATGTAGTCCTGATCCAGAACCTCAGCCAGGGATGAGCGGGCAAAGCGAACGACGTTGGGCAGGATGACCATGGTCAGCACGATGGCTGGCATCACGAGGTGGCGGATCCGGTCGGCCAGGGTGAAGGCGCTACCGATGCTGCTCATCCCGGAGGGGGGCAAAAGGTGCCATGACACCGAGAAGACCATGATCATGAGAATGCCTAGCCAGAAATCGGGGACCGACATGCCCAGGGTGCTGAGGAGGGTAGCCCCGTGATCGATCCACGAATTTCGGCGCATGGCCGCCACTAAGCCCAGAGGAAGGCCGATGACCACCGCCAGCAAGAGGGCCGCTCCGGCCAGCTGCAAGGTATTCCCGAGGCGCTTCAGGATCAGGGGCAGCACAGGTTCGCGGCTATTGAGCGAAAGACCCAGGTCCCCGTGCAGGGCTCCAGCCAGCCAGGACCCGTAGCGCTTCCAGAGGGGCTCGTCCAAGTGAAGTTGTTGGATCAGGGCTTGCCGTTCCGCATCCGTCGTCTCCATGCGCATCAGGGAGGCCGGCCCACCTGGAGCCGCGTTGACCAGGAGGAAAGTCAGGAGAGTCACGATGAAGAGAACGACTACCCCCTGAAGCAGCCGGCGGCCTAGGTAGGAGAGCATCGATCATCACCTCCAAGAGGGAGGAGGTGATCCCCCGTGAGGGAATCACCTCCCCTCGGTTCTCAGCGGCTTACGTACCACTGGTCGGTATAGAGGCCTTTCACGCCGTAGCTGCCCTTGGGAAGATGCAAGGACGTTTCGTAAACGACGTGGTCCACGGGGTACCAGAGATACAGATAGGGGAGCTCTTCCGCCATGAGCTTTTGAACCTGCTGATAGATGGCAACCCTCTCCGCGGGATCGACGG
>JASBVX010000147.1 GCA_029960865.1 Bacillota bacterium
TCGTCCGGCTCGTCGGGTGGGCGGTCCTGCGTCGCGCCGAGGCGGGGGACGGCGGAGGGGGAGGGACCCTTCGCCCAGGAGCTGGCGGAAAGCCTCCATCGCCTTCTCGACCTGGCGGGGGCTCTCCCCGGCGAGGGGGAGCTTCCTGCCCTCCGGCTGACCCTGGTGGAGGGGGCATCGCCGGGGCGGGTGGAGGGCTGGTACAGCGGCATGCCCTTCGCCCGCTCCTGGCTGACCGTCTTCCGGGCCCTCCGGCATGCCCAGGCTCCCCTGCAAAGGAGAGAGCTCCACTGGGATCTCAAGGGAACCTTTCGCCTCTTTCGCCGGCAGACCCCCGTCCGTTTTCGTATTGAGGTGTCGGAAGAAGGCAGCCTCCTTTCCTGGTTGAGCAGTCTCTATGGGCTCTTGCTCTCCGCTCTTGGCCGATCCTACCCGCAAAAGGATCTGGACACCTTTGTGGCAAAGGGCCTGGGCGCTGCCATGGCCACCGCTCCCACCCGCGCGAGGGAAGGGCTAGGGGGTGGGGTTTCTGCTGCTTTTCCTTCGGTCCATGTCTTCCAAAGGCGCCCTGGGGAACGAGAGATTCCCCCTTTGATGAGAACACCAAACAAAAGAACAGGCTGGCAGCCTCCTGCATAGCGTGTCCGTGATTCCACGAAGGAAAAGGAGGATCTCCCATGGCTGTTGTCCAGCAGACCGTCACCCCCGGACCCTGTCCCGATACCGGCTGTCCGCCCCCAACGGAAATCGTCTGCATCGAGACCCTGAAGGTCTACGATTTTTGCATGCAGACCGACACCCGCGACAATCTGGCCTACAGCATCCCCACCACCTGCGGCACCATTCCTGCCGGCTCCACCGCCACCTGCCAGGTGGGGGACGTCAGCTGCCAGGAAGTGAGCCGCCAGCCCAGCTCCGTTTCCGGGCTCTGGGACGTGACCCTTCTCATCAACGCGCCCATCTGGTTTAAGATCACCGATTCCAACGGCAACGTGGTGTGCCGCTTTCAGGAGTGGGTCCGGTGGGTGAAGACCACCACCCTCTGCGCCCCCGACGGCACCGAGGTGGTCTGCCATGCCGCCAGCTCCCAGTGCGGCCCCGCCATCCTGACCGATACCCAGGTCCTGACGGCCCTGTCCATCTGCCTATTGATCCAGTCCCGGGCCATGGTGAAGCTGCTGGTGCCCAGCTACGGATTCTGCGCCCCCTCCGAGTGCGCCGTCCTGCCGACGCCTCCCGTCAGCTGCCCCCCGGAGCTCTATCCTACCCAGTGCACCCCTCCCTCCTGATGAGGGGAACCTTCAAGGGAAAGGGGCCGTGGCGGCCCCTTTTTCCTTGTGGAGGGACTTTCTCTAGGGGAGAATAGCGGCGGAGGTCGAAGGATGTGTCGTCTTTGGAGCGGCGCCCTCTGGGGCGCGGAGCTTTTGAACTGCGCCCCCTGCAGCTGAAACCCGATGTGTTGAAGTATCCTGAAGGATCGTGCCTGGTACAGGCCGGCGATACGGCGGTCCTCTGCACCGTGACGGTGGAACCGTCGGTTCCCTCCTGGCGGAGGGGCGAGGGTCTCGGGTGGTTGACGGCGGAATACGGGATGCTCCCCCGGTCTACGGAAAAGCGAACGCCCAGGGAAGCCGCTCGTGGGAGGCAGAGCGGCCGCACCCTGGAGATCCAGCGCCTCATCGGCCGCTCCCTCCGGGCTGCCCTGGACCTGGAAACGTTGGGAGAGCGGACCCTCTGGGTGGATTGCGACGTACTCCAGGCCGATGGCGGGACCCGTACCGCCAGCATCACCGGGGGCTTGGTGGCGGTGGCCCGGGCGGTGGAACGCCTTTTGGAAGAAGGAGAGCTGGAAGAATCGCCCCTTTTGGAGCCGGTGGCGGCGGTGAGCGTGGGCTGGGTGGGGGACACAGCCCTTTTGGATCTGGACTTTCTCGAGGATGTGCAGGCGGAGATGGACCTGAATGTGGTGGCCACGGGCCGGGGTCACCTGGTGGAAGTCCAGGGAACGGCGGAAGGCGTGCCGGTGGAGAGGAGCCGGTATGACCTCCTTTTGGATGTGGCCCTGGAAGGCATCGCAAAACTGGTGGCAGCCCAGAAAGAAGTGCTGGCTTCCCAGGCCCATCTCTGGAGGTATGCCTTTTGAAGCGCTATCCCTTCATCCTCTTTGCCACCCACAACGAAGGGAAAGTGGCGGAAGTGGCCGATATCCTGCGCCCCTTCCCCACCGTCTTTCGCTCCCTCCAAGGGGTAGCTCCCCATCTGCAGGCTCCCGAGGAAACCGGCACCACCTACCGAGAAAACGCCTGGATCAAAGCCAAGGCGGCCCTTCCCCTGGGATATCCTGTCCTGGCCGATGACTCGGGCCTAGAAGTGGAAGCCTTGGGCGGCGCACCGGGGGTGCAGTCGGCCTACTATGCCGGTCCTGAGGCCGACAGCCGGGCTAACAACCGAAAGCTTCTGGAGGCCCTTAAGAATGTGCCTTGGGAAAAGCGCCAGGCCCGCTATGTGGCCTTTGTCCTCTTGGCCCTTCCCGATGGCAGGAGCTATGAGTTCGAGGGCACCTGCCGCGGATACATCCTCCCCGAACTGCGGGGAGAGCAAGGTTTTGGCTACGACCCTCTTTTCTATGTGCCGCTTCTGGGGAAAACCTTTGCCGAAGCAGGGCCCAGGCTCAAACGGCGCCTCAGCCATCGGGCCCGGGCCCTGCGCCCTCTTTTGCCCTTGATCCCCGATCTCCTCATTCGTGAGGAGGATGGGCCAGAAGCGTCTCCGCCGCTTTGACCAGGATGTCCACTCCCAGGGGAAGGGCCTTCTCATCGATGGTGAAGCTGGGATGGTGGTTGGGGTAGATGGCCCCTTCCGCCGGGTTCCCGCAGCCCAAGAAGAGGAAAGCCCCCGGCTTTTTCTGGAGGTAATAGGCGAAATCTTCGCCCCCCATGACGGGCCGGCCGGGGATGAGCCCCTGGGGACCCAGGATATCTTTCACTGCTTCGGTGAAGACGCTCGTGACGTAGGGGTGGTTGACCAGGGCCGGATAGCCCTGCTGGTAGTCTAGGTGGACCCGGGCCCCATAAGCCTGGGCGAGGCCCTGGAAGATCCTCTCCAGGTTTCCTTCGATGAGCTGGCGGGTCCCTTCGGAAAAGGTCCTCACCGTGCCGGTGAGGGTGGCTTCCTGGGCGATGATGTTAAAGTTGCTCCCGGCATGGAAGGTGCCGAAGGTGACCACGGCCGGCTCCAGGGGATCCACCTGGCGGGAGACCACCTGCTGGGCCGCCGTCACCATCTGGGCGGCAATGGCCAGGGCATCCACCGTTTCGTGGGGGCTGGCCCCATGGCCTCCCTTGCCCGTCACTTCCACGGTGATGTGGTCGGAGGCGGCCATCATGGGTCCCGCGACGATGGTGGCTTTGCCTGTGGGAAAGGCGGGTATGAGATGGAGCCCGATGACGGCGTCGACCCCTTCCAGGGCTCCCGCCTGGATGAGGAGCTGGGCTCCTCCGGGCGGGAGTTCTTCCGCCGGCTGGAAGAGAAGACGGATCCGCCCCTGGAGCTGAGCCCGGCGGGCCAGGAATTCCCGGGTGACGCCCATGAGGATGGAGGTGTGGCCGTCATGGCCACAGGCGTGCATGATCCCTGGGTTTTGGGAACGGAAGGGTAGTTCTGTCTTCTCTTCGATGGGGAGCGCGTCGATGTCGGCGCGGATAGCGACGGTAGGCCCGGGATGGGCTCCTTCAATGTCGGCCCAAAGGCCGGTCTCCGTCTTGCGCACCGGCTCCAGACTCAGGGAGCGCAGGTATCCTTCGAGGAAGGCCGTCGTTTCATGCTCTTGAAAGCTCAGCTCCGGATGCTGATGCAGGTGGCGCCGCCATGAGCGAAGCTCTTCCAGATCCACATGCTGGGGCAAGGGGATCGCTCCTTTCTCTCTTCGGCTTTTTCTCCGGCATGAGGGCAGAGTCCTCTTGGGAAAAAGGTGATAGGAGAGAAGAACCACATCCTTGACGAGGGTAGGGCGGGAACATGGGGCAGGAGCCGTGCCAAGGGCCCTCGCGCCTTATGGCCTCATGGTGGCCCACGATCCCTGGAGCCAGGGGATCGCTTCCGTGGGAGGAGCCATCAGCACCGACGGGGTGGGCTACCTGGCGGGACGCTTTGGCTCCATGGGTCAGCAGGTGGTGGCCATGGAGGCAGTCCTCCCCGGCGGGCGGCTCATCGGCAGCCAGGGGACGTTGGGGATGATCACCCGAGCCTGGATCCGGGTGATCCCCATG
>JASBVX010000148.1 GCA_029960865.1 Bacillota bacterium
GGACATAGAAGGTGGTCTCGCTGCTCCCCTGCATGACGCTGGCCAGCCTTCCCGTAAAAGAATCAGGCCCAAAACGTTCCAGGACTTGCACCAGGTAACCCAGAGCAGCCGCTCCGGATAGGGGCCGGATGATGGCCAGGGGCAGAAGTTCGGGAGGGAAGTGGAGGGGGGCCAAAAGAGGGGAGAGGACCTGGGTCAGGAGGGAGAGGGCTCCCCCCGCCTGGAAGATGCCGATGGCCACGTACATCCCGAGGATATACGGGAAGATCTGCACCACCAGGCGCAGGCCTTGTTCCGCCCCTTCGATGAAAAGCTGGAAGATATCCAGCCGCCTTGTGAGGGCCAGGGTGACGGAGAGGGCGACGAAGGAGGGGAGGATCCACTGGGAGAAGGCGGCCATCAGGTGGGCCTCCAGAAAAGGCGCCAGAGGAGAAGGGCCAGGACGGTGATGGAAAGGGCGATGACGCTGGCGATAAGGCCCGGCACCACGATGTCGCTGGGATCTCTGGCGGCGCTGGCGGCCCGGATGGCGAGGGTGGTGGTGGGAACCAGGGTGATGGCGGCGCTGTTGATGGCCAGAAAGGTCACCATGGCGGCGGATGGCCGGTCGGGGTGGGGGTTAAGCTCTTGAAGGTGGCTCATGGCCTTGAGGCCAAAGGGGGTGGCGGCATTCCCAAGCCCCAAGCCGTTGGCCGTGAGGTTCAAGACGATGGCCCCCAAGGCGGGATGCTTTGGAGGAAGGCCGGGGAAGAGCCAGCGGATCAGGGGGGCCACCAGGCGGGCGAGGAAGGTCACCAGGCCTGAGGCTTCGGCGATGCGGCTGATGCCAAACCAAAGGGACACCAGCCCGGCCAGCTGGAGGCTGGCCTGGACGGCATGGACGGCGTCCCGCGAAAAGGCCTGACTGAGGGCAGTGAAATGGCCCTGGGCCACTCCGAAAACAAGGCCGCTGATGAGAAGGAGTCCCCAGAGGATGCTGATCATCCCGATCCTCCTTCAGTAGATGAGCTCCAGCAAAAGGGCCGTGAAGCCTGCAGCGATCAGAGGTCCTGTGGGAACCCCCTTCAAGACGACGGTCCCCACCACGGTGCCTAAGACGAGGGCCAGGAGGATCTGGGGCTGGCGATCCATGAAGCGGACTCCATGGTAGGCGAGCCAACTCCCCAAGGCGCTGGCCAGAAGGGCGACCAGGGAGGCAGGGCCCGTGAGGACCTGGAGGAGGTCCTGGTGGGTGAGGGGGGCTTCCAGGAGGGGAGCCAGGACTGCCAGCAGAAGGAACATGTAGCCCAGGGTCAGGCCGTGGCGGGTGGTCCAATGGAGGAGGCCTTGGGCTTCTCCGGCGTAGAGGAGGAGAAGGATGGCGGCAGCTGCCGCCACCACCACGTTGCGGGCCAGGAGGCCGACTGCCAGGATCAGAAGCAAAAGAAAGGCGCCAGCGTTGGACAAGGCTCCGTCATCTCCGTTGAAGGCCTATGCCTCTTCAGAAGGCTTTCAGTACAGGGTATCCTCAGAAAGAGAGGGCGAAACCATGGCCACCATCCGGGTGGGCACCTGTTCCTGGAGCGACCATCAGGATTTCTATCCGCCGGGGCTTCCCAGGCCCCAGCAGATCGTCTATTACAGCCGCTTCTTCTCGGTGGTGGAAGTGGACAGCACCTTCTACCATCCCCCAGCGGAAAGGAACTTCGCCCTCTGGAACCAGAGGACCCCTTCCGATTTTCGCTTTCACGTCAAGGCGTATGGGCTTTTCACCTTCCATCGCCGGGGGGAAGAGCCGGCCGAAGAGGATTTCCGCCGCTTCGCTTCCGCGTTGACCCCTATTCAAGAAGCCGGCAAACTGGCCGCCGTCCTACTCCAGTTTCCCCCCTGGTTTCACTACGGGGAAGGCCGCATGGATTACCTCCTTTACGTGAGGCGCCTCTGGCCGGAGCTTCCCCTGGCGGTGGAGTTCCGCCACCGCTCCTGGTACGGGGAAGCCCACATCCACGACACCCTGGCCTTTTTGAAGGCCCATCGCTTTATCCACGTGGTGCCCGATGAACCCCAGATCGGGGACGGATCGGTGCCCTTGGTGCCGGCGGTGACGGAGGACGACCTTTCCATCCTGCGCCTCCACGGGAGAAACCATGAGACTTGGTACAAGAAGACCCGGACCAGCGGGGAGCGCTTCTACTACCTCTACAAGGAAGAGGAGCTGCAAGAGCTTTCCCATGTGGCCCTGGGGCTGGCCGAAAGGGCCAAGGAAGTCCATGTCCTTTTCAACAACAACTACGGCTCTTACGCCGTCACCAACGCCCGCCAGATGAAGGCTCTTTTGGAGGGAAAGCCATGAAGCTTTTGCCGGGAGAAAAGGAGTGGGCCCAGGTGGAAAAGAGGCCTTGCCCTTACGGTCTCCCGGGGGAAGAGGGAGAAGCGGTGGGGAAGGGAAAGGAGGTCCGCCTGGTTTCTTTGGAAAAGGTCCATCCCCTGCGGGTGGCACCCCTTTGCCCCCATTTCGGTCTCTGCGGCGGATGCAACGGCCAGCATGTCGCCCTGTCCTGGCAGCGGGAGTGGAAGGAGGAGCAGGTGAAGAAGTTTCTTGCCCGGGAAGGGCTGGATCCCCAGGTGGTACGGCCCCTGCGGGCGGGAAGCCCACCTTGGGAGTACCGGAGCAAGATGGAATTCACCTTTTCCCCTGAAGGGCGGTTGGGGCTTCATGAAAGGGGCCGTTTCGACAGCCTTTTGCCCCTTTCCGATTGCTCGATCGCCCATCCCTTTCTGGCCCAAGCCATGAAGGTCACGGGCGCTTGGGCTCGGGATTGGAGCCTTTCCGGCTACGACAAGCGGACCCACCGGGGGCTTTTGCGCCACCTGCGGGTGCGGTGGAGCGCCAGCGAAGAAAAGGTCCTGGCGGCTATTTCTGCCACGGAACAGGCAGGTTTTCCGGCAGGATCCCTGGCGGACTGGGTCCATCGCCTGCGGGGAGCCCTTCCCCTGGCAGGAGCCCTCCTCCTTGTGCAAAAGGGGATGGCCGATGCCCTGCAGGAAGAGTCGTCGGAGCTTCTTTGGGGGCGGGACTACTTGGTGGAGGAAGTGGAGGGGATCCGGTTCCGCTTGCAGCATGGGACCTTTTTTCAGGTGAACCGGGAGGCGGTGGCCCTTCTCTGGCAAAGGGTGAAAGGTTTCCTCTCCCCTTCTCCGGGCATGAAGGTCTTGGATCTTTACGCCGGCACCGGCGCTTTCACCCTTCTTTTGGCCAAGGAGGGGGCAGAGGCGGTGGGGGTGGAGATCTACCCACCCTCGGTGGAAAAAGCCAGGGAGAACGCGACGGAAAACGGTCTTTCTGCCCGCTTTGTGGCCGGCGATGTCCGCCGCACCTTGACCCATGCGAAAGAAATCCGGGAGGTTTCCTGGGACGCCGTCCTCCTGGATCCGCCTCGGAGCGGCGCAGGCCGCCGGGTGATGGCAAAGGTGGCGTCCTTGGAGCCGGCTACGGTGGTCTATGTGTCGTGCCAACCGGAAACCTTCGCCCAGGATGGGGCCCTTTTAGCGAGGCAAGGATACCAGCTTTTGGAGGTGGAACCCCTGGATCTCTTTCCCCATACCCCCCATGTGGAGCTGGTCTCCTGGTGGCAGCGGCAAGAAAAGGTCCGGCCCCTCAAGGAAAGCTACGGCGACTTCAGCCTTCCCCTGCAGCCGGGGTGGGGGAAAGATCCCAGAGGCCGCCTCAGCCTTCATCCCGGCTGACTTCGCCCTCCGAAAGGATGCAGAAACCGGAGGCGGAGGGATGGTCCAGGATCCAGGCCTGGGGCTGTACCTTTTTCAGCTCCCGGTCCATGGCCACATCTCCCCCTTGCCGCCCCCAGGGAAGGTCCCACCCGGTACTCTTGAGGAGCAAACCGATGGCCATGGGGAAAAGCCCCAGGACCACCGCAAAGGCCAAAAGGGTAAGCCCCAGAGCAGCCGCCTGGACCCGGGCCAAGGAAACGATCACCGGTTGGCCCGGAGGCGTGGCGAAGGCTCCCCGGGTCACCGGTTCTTCTTAAGGATGGAGGTGTGGAAGAGAGCGTAGATTGGGCATACCCCACAAGGCCCTTGACGTTCTACCCGCCCTTTAGGGCTGGGGAGAACGTCAACTCATTTTGTAGCGGTGTGGCCGCCTTATCCCCAGGGCTGAAGCCCGGGGCTTGCGGCGGGAGGGTCTTGGTCATGAGTCAACCACTGCGCAAGATTCACCCACGATGCGCTCCCCACGCACCGGAAACCCT
>JASBVX010000149.1 GCA_029960865.1 Bacillota bacterium
GGACATGGAGATGGGGAGCCATGCCCTTTCCCTCCTGGAGGTGAGCCCCGCCATGACCTTTTTGCGTTCTGGCCATGTGCGGGGCCAATACCTCTATGCCCAGGCGGAGTCCCTGGCCTTGGCCGTGGTGGATGAAGAGCAGGCGGTGGCCACGGTAGTCAACGTGAAGTTCAAGGGAGCGGTGCGGGTAGGGGAAAAGGTGGTGGCCCAGGCCCAGGTGCTGCGCCAGCCCCGGCCGGGGGAGTGGGTGGTCCTGGTGCAGTCCCGCAGCCAAGGGCGGGCGGTGTTTCGAGGGAAGTTTCTCATCGGCAAGGGTCCGGAGGAAGGGGAGTAACGGTGGGGACGGTACTGGCGCTGGATGGCATGGGGGGCGATCTGGGGCCCGCCGAAGCGGTAAAAGGGGCGGTGAAGGCCCTCAAGGAGCATGATCACTTGGAGCTCATCCTGGTGGGGCAAAGGGAAGCTTTGGACCCCTGGCTGAAGACGGTGGAGGTTTCCCTGCGGCCCCGGATCCACCTGGAAGGGGCTCCCGAAGTGATCGCCCCCGAGGAGCCCCCAGCCCAGGCGTTCCACAGAAAGAAGGGCTCCTCCCTGGCGGTGGGGCTGCGGCTGGTCCACGAGGGGAAGGCCGGGGGCTTTGTCTCCGCCGGCAGCACCGGAGCCCTCATGGCGGGAGCCCTTTTGACCTTCGGCCGGATCCCCGGGGTGCACCGGCCGGCCCTGGTCCAGGTGATGCCCACCCGCCAGGGCAAGGGGGTCGTCTTCTTGGATATGGGGGCCCACCTGGGGGCGTCGGCGGAAGACCTCATCCAGTGGGCCCTCATGGGCCACCTTTATGCCGAGAAGGTCCTGGGGGTGGACCGGCCCCGGGTGGCCCTTCTGAACGTGGGGGTGGAGGCGGAAAAAGGGACCGAGGAAGTCCGGCGGGCTTACCGCTTCCTCAGCTCCTGGGATGCTGTCCATTTTGCCGGCAACATTGAAGGGCGGGAGATCCTCTCCGGCGAGGTGGATGTGGTGGTGGCCGATGGTTTTGTGGGGAACACCGTCTTGAAGGCGGTGGAGGGAGCCACTCGGGATCTTTTGCAGAGCCTTCGTCAGGAGCTGATGAGCTCCTTCACCACCAAGCTGGGGGCCCTTTTGGCCAAGCCGGCCTTTGAGCGGCTTCGCCACCGCTTCGATGCCCAGGCCATCGGGGGGGCACCCCTTTTGGGGGTGGCGGGGGTGTGCGTCAAGTGCCATGGGAATTCCACGGCCAAAGCCTTTGCCGCGGGTTTGGGGGTGGCCTTGGAAGCGGTGGAGCAGGATCTTCTGGGAGCGATCGGAAGGGGCCTGGCAGAACTGCAAAAGGCCAGAGAAAAGGAGGCCAGCGGCCATGGAGCAAAGTAGGGGGAAACCCTGGGGCGTCAGGATCCGAGCGGTCGGGAAGGCCGTTCCGGAAAAGGTGGTCACCAATCAGGACCTGGAAAAGATCCTGGATACCAGCGACGAGTGGATCCGCACCCGCACCGGGATCCGGGAAAGGCGGATCGTGGAAAAAGAGGTAGCCAGCAGCGACCTGGCGGAAAGAGCCGCCCGGGAGGTCCTCGCCAAGGCCGGCTGGGACCCTGAAGATCTGGACCTCATCGTGGTGGCGTCGGCCACGCCCGACCATATCTTTCCCAGCACGGCCGCCATGCTGCAGGCCAAGCTTGGCACCGATGGGAGCGGTGCCTTCGATGTGTCGGCCGCTTGCAGCGGGTTTGTCTACGCCCTTTCCACGGCGGCCGCCCAGGTGAAGATGGGGGTGGCCCGAAAGGCCCTGGTGGTGGGGGCAGAAACCCTTTCCAAGATCGTGGACTGGACCGACCGCTCCACGGCGGTCCTCCTGGGCGATGGAGCCGGGGCCGTTCTCTTGGAGCCCACCGAAGAAGGAGCCGAGGACGGGATCCTGAGCGTTTACCTGGGGGCCGATGGCCGGGGAGGGGACCTTTTGATCCAGCCGGCCGGCGGTTCCCGCCACCCGGCATCGGAGGAGACGGTGAAGGAAGGCCTCCATTATCTCAAGATGAACGGGCGGGAAGTCTTCAAGTTTGCGGTGCAGATCATGGGTGATGCGGCTGAAGAGGCTCTGAAGCGAGCGGGCCTTGGCTTTGACGACGTGGACCTCTACGTCCCTCACCAGGCGAACCAGCGGATTATCGACGCCTCGGCACGGCGCTTTGGCCTTCCGGCCGAGAAAGTATGGGTCAATATCGACCGCTATGGGAATACCTCCTCGGCCTCCATCCCCATCGCCCTGGCGGAAGCCGAAGGGGAGGGCCGCCTGAAGAAAGGGGACATCGTCCTTTTGGTGGCCTTTGGGGGCGGGTTGACCTGGGGAGCGGCGGTGGTGAGGTGGTCATGAAGCTGGCGGCTCTTTTTTCCGGCCAGGGGGCTCAGAAAGTGGGGATGGGCCGGGATGCCTACGAGAAGTTTCCCGAGGCCCGGGAGATCTTTGAGAGGGCCGATGAGGCCCTGGGGTTCTCCCTCTCCACGCTCATTCTGGAAGGGCCCGAGGAAAGGTTGCGCCTTACGGAATTCACCCAACCGACGCTTTTGACGGTGGGGGTGGCCCTCTACACCATCGCTCAGCAAAGGGGCTTTCGCCCGCAGGTGGCGGCAGGTCTCAGCCTGGGGGAGTACACGGCGGTGGTGGCGGCAGGGGTCCTCACCTTGGAAGAAGGGGTGAGGGTGGTACAAAAGAGGGGCCGCTACATGCAGGAGGCGGTCCCCGACGGGGAAGGGGCCATGGCGGCTATCCTTGGCCTTCCCTATGAGACGGTGGAAGAAGGCCTCAAGGAAGTGGAAGACGGGATCGTGGTGGCGGCCAATTACAATTGCCCGGGGCAGGTGGTCATCTCGGGAGAGCGGGAGGCGGTGGCCCGGGCGGTGGAGGTTTTGAAGGCGAAAGGAGCTCGCAGGAGCACCCTTTTGCCAGTGAGCGCCCCTTTCCACTCCCCCTTGATGGCTCCCGCCACAAGGCGCCTCCAGGAAGATCTTCTGGCCCTTTCGTTCCGGGATGGCGCCTTTCCCGTCGTTTCCAACATCGATGGTCAACCGCGGCAAAAGGGAGAGGAGATCCGGGAGGCCCTTTTGCGCCAGGTGGAGGCGCCTGTCCGCTGGTCCCGGGGGCTTTTGACCATGGAAAGCCTGGGAGTGGAGGGCTACCTGGAATTCGGCCCGGGAGGCGCGCTGGTGGGATTCGTGAAAAGGACCCTTTCCGGGCGGCCGGCCCTGGCGGTGGAGACGGGGGACCAGGCGGAGGCCTGGGAGGCCTGGGCAAAGGAGGCTATTTCGTGAAGGAGCTCACGGATCAAGTGGCGGTGGTGACGGGAGGATCCCGGGGGCTGGGAAGGGCCATGGCCCTTCGGCTTTCGGCCGGCGGGGCCAAGGTGGCCATCACCTACCGGGACCGGGAGGAAGAAGCCCGGAAAGTGCAGGAGGAAATCGAGGGCCAGGGGGGGCAGGCCCTCCTATTGCAGGGGGATGTGGCGAACGATGATACGGCCCGCCGCTGGGCGGAGGAAGTGGTGGAGGCCTTTGGCCGCCTGGACATCTGGGTGAATAACGCCGGCATCCGGCGGGACCAGCTCCTTTTGCGGATGAAGCGGGAGGACTGGGAAGAGGTGCTGAGGATCAACCTGACGGGGGTGTTCCTGGGGTGCCAGGCAGCCCTTCGCCCCATGATCCGGCAGCGTTCGGGGCGCATCATCAACATCAGCTCGGTGGCGGGCCTGGTGGGAAACGAGGGGCAGGGCAACTACAGCGCCGCCAAGGCGGGGATCGTGGGGCTCACCCGCTCTTTGGCCAAAGAGGTGGCCTCCCGCGGGGTGACGGCGAACGTGGTGGCTCCCGGTTTCATCGAGACCGACATGACGGCGACCTTACCGCTTGCGGTGAGGGAGGCCGGAGAAAAAGCCATTCCTTTGGGCCGTTTTGGAAAACCGGAAGAGGTGGCCGAGGCGGTGGCCTTTTTGGCCTCGCCCTTAGCGGCCTACATCACCGGGCACATTCTGGTGGTGGACGGAGGCCTCTCCGCGGCCTCATTCTGATGCAGGAAGGGAGGTGTGTCTATGGCCGACGATACCTTTTCGAGGGTGAAAGCGATTATTGTGGATCAGCTCAATGTGGAAGAAGACCAGATCCACGAGGGGGCTTCCTTCATCGATGACCTGGGGGCCGATTCCCTGGACATCGTGGAGCTCATCATGAGCCTGGAAGATGAAT